>JBKHXC010000380.1:0-1719 GCA_046566225.1 Acidimicrobiia bacterium | reverse complement strand
CCCCCGAGCAGTGGGTGGCCCTGCGCTGCGGGGTGACCTCGGGCCGGGCCCGGCGCCTGGTGGCCCTGGCCCGGGCCCTGGGCGAGCTGCCGGCGGCCGCCGCCGCCTTCGCCGCCGGGGCGCTGAGCGAGGACCAGGTGGGCCTGGTGGCCGCCCACGTCGACGCCGCCCACGACGCCCAGGTGGCCGAGCTGGCCCGGCGCTGCACCGTGGGCCAGCTGCGGCGCATCCTGCCCACCGTGGCGCCGCCCCCGCTCGCCCCCGACCCCGCCCCCGACCGCCCGCCCCTGGCCGGCGAGGAGGGCGACGCCGGCGAGGGCCTGGGGGACGTCCCCGGGCGGCGGGAGGCGGCCTTCGGCCACGGCGACGACGGCCGGTGGTGGGCCCGGTTCCTGTTGCCCCCCGACGAGGGTGCGCTGGTGCAGACGGCCCTGGAGGCCTCCCGCGACGCCCTGTTCCGCCTCCGCCGCCCCGACGCGGAGGCCGCCGGGGCCACCGACGCCGTGGGCTGGGCCGACGCCGTGGTGCACCTGGCCGAGGCCGCCCTGGGCAACTTCGAGGGCAGCGGGCGCCTGCCCGCCGACCGCTACCAGGTCATCGTCCACGTCGACGCCGACGACCCCGACCGGGCCCGCCTCCACCTGGGGCCGCTGCTGCCGGGCTCGCTGCGCGACTACCTGGCCTGCGACGCCACCGGGCGGGTGGTGGCCGAGCGGGGGGGCACCCCGGTGCACGTCTTCGCCCGCCGGCGCAGCGTCGACGACCGCCTGCGGGCCCTGGTCGAGCACCGCGATCAGGGCTGTCGGGTGCCGGGGTGCGGGCGCCGGCGGGGCCTGCACGTCCACCACCTCCGGCACTGGGACGACGGCGGGCCCACCGTGCCGTCCAACCTTTGCTGCCTGTGCCCCGCCCACCACCGCCTCCACCACGCCGGCCGGCTGGGCATCGCCGGCGACCCCACCACCGCCGACGGGCTGGTGTTCGCCGACCACCGGGGCCGTCCCATCCGGGGCCCCGCCCCCGTCCCGCCCGGCGGCCCGCCGGCCGAGGCGGCCGCCGCCCTGGGCCTGCCGGCGCCCCGGTGGGAGCCGCCGCTGGGCGAGGCCCTCGACGGCAGGTGGATCAGCTGGAGCTGACCTACGGCTCGGTGCCGCCCAACCGGCGGCTCCGGGCCGCGGTCAGGTGGCGCACCAGGGCGGGTGACCATCCCGCCCTGGAGGCGTCGGGGCCTACAGCTGCGCCGACGCGCACACGGACCTCGCACGCCCGGCAGCGCAGCCCGGCGCCGGCTGGAAGTCCCGGGCCCGCAGGCGGACCGCCGCCCCTGTGACGACCTGCTCGGCGGCGTCGATGGCCGCCTCGGCTCCTGACCACTCCCGGCGAGGTCGCCAAGGGGATGCGCTGGTACGCCGAGGCCCACGAGCTGGCGCAGGAGTCGGTCCAGACGGCGAAGGCCCGGGGTGAGAACCTCAGCGTCGACGCTTCCGCACCTTCGAGGGCGACTGGGTCGGCTTCGACGACTCGCATGTTGGCTGCCGGGCCTACCGGGCGGTGGCCGAGGCGCACCACATCGCCGCCCGCATCGAGGGCCCGTGTCGCCGCCGACCCAATACTGACCCCTTATCGCCGGTCGAAAACTGACCCCCACTCCTGACGGTCCACCACTTTCGGTGGTTTGGACTTGAGCCTGGCTCGGGCCGACAACGGCTCGACCGGGAG
>JBKHXC010000379.1:0-4528 GCA_046566225.1 Acidimicrobiia bacterium | reverse complement strand
CCATGGCCTGGCGGTTCCCGGCCAGGTGGGGCGGGAGGGGGGGGAGGCGGCGCGAGTAGTCGAGCAGGGCCTGCACCCGCAGCTCCCTGGGGGCGCCGGCGAAGAGGTCGACGATGCGCTGGAGGCGTTCGGGGGCGGCCGTCGTCGTCACCGCCCCATGATCGCGCCTGATCGTCCTAGCGTGCGCCTGTCGACCGAGCGAGGAGAGTGACATCGTGCCCGTGCCCCCGGACCCGTCCCCCGAGCTGCAGCAGTACGCCCGTCCCGAGATGCTCGTGACCACCGCCTGGCTGGCCGAGCACCTCGACCATCCCGACGTGGTCGTCGTCGAGTCCGACGAGGACGTGCTCCTCTACGACACCGGCCACGTCCCCGGCGCCGTGAAGGTCGACTGGCACCTCGACCTCAACGACCCGGTCACCCGGGACTACGTGGACGGCGAGAAGTTCGCGGCGCTCATGTCGAGGCACGGGATCGCCCGGGACTCCACCGTGGTGTTCTACGGCGACAACTTCAACTGGTGGGCCGCCTACGCCCTGTGGGTCTTCACCCTCTTCGAGCACCCCGACGTGCGCCTCCTCAACGGCGGCCGCATGAAGTGGGTCGAGGAGGGCCGGCCCCTCACCACCGACGTCCCGTCCCGGCCGACCACCGACTACCCGGTTGTCGAGCGCAAGGACCCGCCCATCCGCGCCTTCCGCGACGACGTCATGGCCCACGTCACCGCCCGGGGCCACCTGGTGGACGTCCGCTCGCCGGGCGAGTACTCGGGCGAGCTGCTGCACATGCCCGACTACCCCCAGGAGGGGGCGCTGCGGGGCGGCCACATCCCGGGCGCGGCCAGCGTGCCGTGGAAGCGGGCCGCCAACGACGACGGCACCTTCAGGTCCCCCGACGAGCTGCGGGCCATCTACGCCGACGAGCAGGGGCTGGCGCCCGACGACGACGTCATCGTGTACTGCCGCATCGGCGAGCGCTCCAGCCACACCTGGTTCGTCCTGCACCACCTCCTCGGCTACCCCAAGGTGCGGAACTACGACGGCTCGTGGACCGAGTGGGGCAACCTGGTGCGGGCCCCCATCGAGCGGTAGCGGCGCCCCGCCCGTACACGCGACGGAGCCGCCGGCACGGCCGGCGGCTCCGACGTCGACCGACGGGACCTAGATGGGTCGGACGTTCTGCGCTTCCTCGCCCTTCCGTCCGGGCGCGACGTCGAACTCGACGCGCTGGCCGTCCTCGAGCGACTTGTAGCCGCCGCCCTGGATGTTGGAGTAGTGGACGAAGACGTCCTCGCCCCCGTCCCGGGAGATGAAGCCGAAACCCTTCTCGGCGTTGAAGAACTTGACTGTTCCTACGATCGACAACTGAATCTCTTCTCTTTCTTCGAGCGCACCCGTCTGGCGGACTCGTCCACCATCCTACCGGCCACGGACGGCCCCCGGACCGGGCCGGTCCGCCGGCGGCCTCGGCGGCCGTCAGCCGACCCCTTCGGGGTCGCACAGGAAGCGGTAGACGCCGGCCAGGGCCTTGTCCCAGCTGGCGTGGTAGGCGTTGACGTCGGCCAGGCCCTGCCGGGCCAGGCGCCGGCGAAGGCCGACGTCGACCACCAGGCGCTGGAGGCCGTCGGCCACGCCGTCGACGGTCTGCTCGACCAGCAGGGCGTTCTCCTCGTCCCGCAGCAGCCAGCCGAAGTTGGGGCTGTCGAAGGCCACCACCGGCACCCCGCAGGCCATGAGCTCCAGCGGCAGGTACGACGGGTGCTTCGACACGGTGAGCGCCAGGCCGACGTCGCAGGTCCGGTAGAGCGGGCCGGTGGCCCGGTAGTCGAGCAGGCCGAGGTGGCTGACCACCCCGTCGAGGTCGCGCCCGCCGGGCTGGGCCCAGGAGCCGGCGGCCACGATCCGCACCCGGTCGCCCAGGCGCTCCTTGAGCTCCTGGAGGGCGACGGAGGCCAGCTCCCAGCAGTTGCGCCAGTGGCCGGCCCGGGCGTACACGAACACGGTGGCGGGGCGGTCCCCGTCCGGCTCGGCGCGGTCGTCGGCGTGGAAGACGGTGCGGTCCACGGCCGGCACGAAGTGCTGCCCCACCCCGCCGTACTCGGTCTCGTACACCCGCTGGAGCACCTCGGTGTTGCACAGCCCGTACAGGCCCAGCCGGTAGCTCTCCTCGGCCAGGGCGTACATCGTCCCCGCCGGGTAGAAGAGGGGCTCGAAGTCCTGGATGAGGTAGAACTTGCGCCGCGTCCCCTGGAAGCGGGAGAGCTGGTAGGCGGTCAGCCACAGCGTCGAGATCGACACGTCGGCCGGGGGGATCCGCTCGAAGGCCTCCGGCAGCCAGACGTCGTGGAAGTGGATGGGGCTGTCGGCGATGGCCGGGAACGCCGCCGAGATGGCCGAGCGGACGAAGCGCTCGGGGCCGCGGCCCCAGACCACGAAGCGGTTCACCACGCCGTGGTTGCGGGCCAGGTGGTCGGCGATGCGGAACGCGGTGTTGATGCCCCCGTAGAAGGGGCTGTCCAGCTCGGGGACGAACCAGTTCACCGTCTCCGGCTCGAAGGGCGCCCGGTTGGCGGCGTGCAGGGCCCGGTTGGCGGCCACGTCCCGCTCGCCGGCCCGGCAGTCGCGGGCGTACTGCACCGCCTCCCGGGCGTCGCTCTGCTGGCGGAAGACCTCGAAGGTGCGCTCCAGCACCCCGGCGATGAGCTGGGGCGCCGTCTTGTCGTCCTTCGACCGCAGGGCGGGCTGGCGGTGGCGCAGCGACAGGTTGGGCGAGTAGTAGGGGTCGCCGCCGAACAGCCACGCCTGGTACCGCCAGTAGCTCATGAAGAAGTCGTCCTTGGGGACGCCCTCCCCGCGGGTGGCCGACTCCAGGTGGCGCAGGGGCGAGAACGGGCTGCACACGTTGCGCCGGCCGGCGAGGCGCAGGTCGAGGCACAGGGCGACGTCGCTGCCGCACAGGACGAAGCGCTCGTCGAACCCGCCGACCGACTCGAACGACTCCCGCCGCACGGCCAGGCAGGCGCCGGTGACGGCCAGCACGTTCCGGTACCAGGCGGTGGGGCCGAGCAGGCTGTCCGAGCCCGGCTCCATGCCCTGGAAGACGTGGTCGGCGAACCCGCCCAGGCCGACGATGGTGCCGGCGAACTGGAGGCGGCCCTCGCTGTCGAGCAGCTGGAGGCCGACGGCGCCGACGGCGGGCTGCTGGGCCCAGCCCACCAGCTCGCGCAGCCACCCCGGGTCGAGCGCCTCGGTGTCGTCGTTGAGGAACACCAGCACCTCGCCGGTGGCCCGGCGGGCGCCCCGGTTGTTGACCGCCGAGTAGTTGAACGGCTTGTCCCACCACTCCACCCGCAGGTCGAGGCCGGGGAACGCCGACTCGTACCACGCCTCGTTGTCGGGCGTGCGGGGCCCGTTGTCGACGACGACGACCTCGACGTCGGGGTAGTCCGTGGTGGCGATGCTCGACAGGCACCGCCGCAGGAGCGGCCGGTTGTGGCGGGTGGGGATGACGATCGCCGCCCGGGGCCAGCGGTCCAGCTCCCAGCGCAGCCGCACCCCCCGACCGGCGGGCTCGGCCCGGGCCTGCACCCCCAGCGCCGCCAGGCGCTCGGAGACGACCCGCGCCGCGGTGGGCGTCACGTCCTCCCGGCGGCGGAGCAGGTGGGCCAGGACCCGGGGGACGCGCACGGCCGTCTCGGCGGTCAGGCCGGCCCGCAGCAGCAGGTCCCACCAGGCCGACTCGTCGGTGTCGGCCCGCATCCCGCCCACGGCCAGGAAGCGTGACAGCCTCATGGCGAACGACGAGCCCACGAAGTTGGCGCCCAGGAGCATCTCCGGGGACCACGACGGGCGGAACCGGGGGTCGTGGCGGCCCCGGGCCCCCCGGAGGAGGTCGTCGTCCCAGTACACGACGTCCACCAGCGGGTCGCGCGCCGCCACGGTGGCCACCTCGTAGAGGCAGTCGGGTGCCAGCACGTCGCCGGCGGCCAGCCACACCACGAAGGTGCGCGCCGAGCCCCGCCCGTCCGGGCCGGCGGCGGCGTCGGCCGACACCACCGCGTTCAGCTCCGCCAGCTGGGCCCGCAGGCCGCCCGCCACCCGCCGGCCCGACCAGCGCGGGTCGCCGGTGGCGTCGCCGGCGCCGGCCCGGTGCTCGGACACCACGGTGGCGCTCCACTGCTCCCACGACTGGCGGCGCAGGGACGCCACGGTGCGGCGCAGGTCGCCCTCGCCGTCGTCGAGGACCACCACTCGGAACTGCGTCGGCCGGGAGGAGTGGTGGGAGGCGTGGCGCTGGGTGGCGAGGGCCGGCGGGGTGGCGTCGTGGTCGGCGCACCAGGCGTGATACGCCGGCGGCCGGCGCCGGTCCTCGGGTCGCTGGGCGTCCCAGTGGTCCTTCAGGCGGGCGGTGGCCGACCGGGCCTCGTTGACGGCGGCGCCGGCCAGTCCGCCCACCCGGCGCCGGCGGCTGCCCCGGGGCAGGAGGCGGCCGGCCAGCCGGCGGGCGCGGCCGGCCAGCGCCTGGGCCA
>JBKHXC010000378.1:0-4150 GCA_046566225.1 Acidimicrobiia bacterium | reverse complement strand
CCAGAAGTAGAACGGGCGGGGGAGGTCGTCGCGGTAGCCCACGACGGTGACCACGCCGGTGTGGCCCTCGGGCACGGTGAACGTCCACGCCAGGTGGGCGGTGACGTTGGTGAGGACCTCGGCGCTCCCTCCCGACCATCCGTCGGGTGGGCAGCTCGTCTCGGTGAGCACGGCGCCGGGGGACTCGTTGTAGATGCTGGGGTCGTTCGTCTCCACGATCTGCGGCTCCAGGTGGTGGGCGGCCCCCGGAGCGGCGGCCAGCGTGGCGGCCACCAGGAACGAGGAGGCGAACGCCCCCGCCCGGCGAACGGACGTCTTCGACCCGCGTGTCATGTTCGGTGCCCCGCTCCCGTCTCGATGTGCCTGACTGCCCCAGGGGCCCGCCCGTGGCGTGCATCCGCCTCCGTCGGCACGTTCCCCGCCGTTTCGTCGCCCCGTTCCCCCACCGCCGGATCTTCAAACGGCCCGGCGCACCGGACCGGTCCCGCTCGGCGAGCCGCAGCGGACATGGCCACGGTGCCATGCCCCGGTCGCCGGGTCAACCTGACGAACCCCCCGACCTCGGAGATCCGGCCGCTCCACCGGTGTACAGGGTGGCGTTCCGACGGCGGACGGCGCACACGAGCGCCGGCCGAGTGGATTGAGCGATGCGGACCAATGAGGTCGAAGCGACCGGGCGGCGAACCCGCGGCTGCACACCCGCCGTCGCCGCACGGCCGTAGCGTGCCGTGCGGCCACCCCGCACCGGGACCGGAGGAGGAGCCACCGAGGTTGCGACGGGCGCAGGAACGACGGCGGTGGGCGGCGGTGGGCGCCGCCGGCGCTGCCGCCGTCGTGGCCGTGGGCCGGCGGGCCGGCCGGGCCCGGCGCCCTCGCAGCCGGCCCCTCTTCGCCCGCTGCTACGGCGCGCTCGCCCGCCGGTCCGAGCGGGGCCAGCTCGGCGTGCGCCGCCGGGCCCTGGTCTCGTCGGCCGGCGGACGGGTGCTCGACCTGGGCGCCGGGCCGGGAGGCAGCTTCGAGCACTTCGGCGATGCCGTCACCACGGTGGTGGCCGTCGATCCCGATCCCGCCATGGTGGGCCAGGCCCGGTCCCGGTTGGCGGGGGCCGCCGCTCGGGTGCGCCTGGTGCTGGGCGCCGGCGAGCGGCTCCCGTTCGCCGACCGCTCCTTCGACTCGGTCGTGGTCGCCCTCGTCCTGTGCACCGTGGAGGACCCCGAGGCGGTGGCCGCCGAGGTCCACCGTGTGCTGTGCCCCGGCGGTCGCCTCCTGTTCATGGAGCACGTCCGGGCCCAGGACGAGGAGCTGGCGGCGTGGCAGGACCGGGTGCAGCGCCCGTGGTCGTGGTGCAACGGCGGGTGCCGCCCGAACCGGGCCACGCTCGACACCATCCGGCAGGCCGGCTTCCGGCTGGGGCCCGTCGAGTGGTACGGCTTCCCGGTCCTGCCCCACGTGCAGGGCGAGGCCCGGCGCGAGGAGGGCTGAGTCCCCCGGCCACTAGTGACGGCGGTGTTTCGCGCCGGCGGCGCCGGGGAAGGTGCGCCAGGCCGCTCAACCGATGGAGGTGCACGTGCGACTGAAGCGACTCCTGAAGACCATGCTGGCGGTGGCACCTCTCGTCGTCGGCGCCGCCTCGCCGGCCCACGGGTGCCTGGTCCTTCCCGCCCACCAGGGGACCGACAACGCCGCCGAGCGGGGGGCCTTCCCCTGTGGCCCGGTGGGCTGCGGCCCCGACGCCCCGTTCGAGGAGCTGCAGGCCGCGGATGCCCGGAACCAGGGCGAGGGGTTCAGCTGCGACCCCATGTGCGTGGCCGGCAACCCCGACCATCCGGGCGGGCCGACGCCGTAGCGGCCGGCCGTCGCCCTCGGCGCGAGGGCACCGGGCCTCGCCGCGGCCATGGCCGGGCCACCACGCCGCGTGCGAGCATGACGACCGAGACGTTCGACGATGGCGACCGGCGGGAGAGCTTCGACGATGACCACCGTGCAGGCGGCTGGCGAGGACACTCGGTTGCGCCCGGGCCGCGGTTGAGCGGGACGACGCGCCGGCGCCCGGCCTCCGGGCTCCGGCGCTCGGCGGCGGCGCTCACCCTTGGCCTGCTCACCACCGTGGCGCCCCCCGCGTGGTCGCATGAGCCCGAGGAGGAGGAAGGGTCGCACGTGGTCGAGGCCCCGGCGCCCAACACGGTGACGGCCTACGGGACGGCGGCCGACCACGGCCCGCCGTCGTCGATGGGCCTGGCCGAGCCGCTCGTGGCCATGGCGCCCATCCCGACCGGGGCCGGCTACTGGCTGGCCGCCGCCGACGGCGGGGTGTTCGCCTTCGGCGACGCCGCCTTCCACGGCTCGGCCGGCGCCGTCGACCTCAACCGGCCGGTGGTGGCGATGGCGGCGGCGGCGACAGGCGACGGCTACTGGCTGGCCGCCTCCGACGGCGGCGTGTTCGCCTTCGGCTCCGCCCCCTTCCACGGCTCCACGGGTGACGTCGCCCTGAACGAGCCCATCGTCGGCATGGCGGCGACGCCGACGGGCGACGGCTACTGGCTGGTCGCCTCCGACGGCGGCGTGTTCGCCTTCGGCGACGCCGCCTTCTTCGGCTCCATGGGCGGCGTGGAGCTCAGCCGGGCGGTGGTCGGGATGGCGGCGACGCCGGAGGCCGGCTACTGGCTGGCGGCGGCCGACGGGGGCGTCTTCACCTTCGGCGACGCCCGGTTCCACGGCTCCATGGGCGACAAGCCGACCGATCGGCCCGTCGTGGCCGTGGCGGCGTCACCCGGCGGCGACGGCTACTGGCTGGCCGCCGCCGACGGCCAGGTGTACGCCTTCGGCGTGCTCGAGCTGGGGTCGGCGGCGGAGGCGGACGCCGAGGGAGCCGAGGCGGAGACGGTGGCCCTCGCCGCCCACCCCGGCGGCGGCGGCTACTGGCTGGCCCACGGCGCCCTCCCGGTGGTGGAGGTCGAGGACCGGGGGCCGGGCGTCGCCGCCCTGCAGCGCCGGCTCCGCGACCTGGGGTACTGGGTGGGGCCGGTCGACGGCGTCTTCGGCGAGCTGCTGGAGCAGGCGGTGTTCGCCTTCCAGAAGTACGAGGGCCTCACCGTCGACGGGGTGGTCACCCGGGAGACCAGGGCAGCGCTGTCCCGGGCGTCGCGCCCGGCGCCGAGGAGCACGGGCGGCGACCGCATCGAGGTGGACAAGGCGCGCCAGCTGCTCTTCGTGGTGCGGGGCGGACGGGCGGAGTGGGTGTTCAACACCTCGACCGGCACGGAGGAGCCCTACACCTTCGAGGGGCGGACCTACCTGGCCGACACGCCCGAGGGGCGGTGGACCGTCTACCGGGAGATCGACGGCGTGAGGGTGTCGAACCTGGGGCGGCTGGTGAGGCCCAAGTACTTCCACGAGGACGGCATCGCCATCCACGGGTACTCCTTCGTCCCCCCCTACCCCGTCTCCCACGGGTGCGTCCGGGTGACCCTGCCCGCCATCGACTTCATCTGGGGCAACGGCCTGGCGCCTCTCGGCGCCGACGTCTGGGTCTACGGCACCACGCCCGAGGTGTAGCGCCGCCGGCGCCGGTCCCTCGCCGGCGCCCGGAGCGGGGGCGGCCCGGCCGCCCCTCCGGGGGTGGCCCCCGCACGGTACCGTTCGACCCATGACCCCGCCGGCTGCCGCCGTCTCCGACGGCCACCGGGCCGACGCCCGACCGGTCGCCCGCACCGGGCCGCCGGGAGCCCGGTCCCCGGACCGGAGCCGCCCGTGAGCGACGTGCGCCCGGCCACGGTGGCGGCGGTGCAGGCCACGCCCGTCTTCCTCGACCGCGACGCCACCATCGAGCGCACCGTCGGCCTCGTCGCCGACGCCGCCGCCGGGGGAGCCGAGCTGGTGGTCTTCCCCGAGGCGTTCGTGCCCGGCTACCCCGACTGGGTCTGGCGCACGCGCCCCTGGGACCAGGTCTCCACGTCCTTCTACCGGCGGCTGTTCGACCAGTCGGTCGACCTGTCCGGGCCGGCGCTCGCCCCGGTGGCCGCCGCCGCCCGGGCCGGCAGGGCCTACGTCGTCCTGGGGGTGAACGAGCGGGCCGGTTCCACCCTCTACAACACCCTGGTCTACCTGGGGCCCACCGGCGAGGTCGAGGGCGTGCACCGCAAGCTCATGC
>JBKHXC010000377.1:0-9060 GCA_046566225.1 Acidimicrobiia bacterium | reverse complement strand
GCCCTATCGCGGGACGAGACCGAGCTCGTAGGCGCGGGCCGTCGCCGCGGCGCGGGTGGACACGCCGAGCTTGGCGAAGATGTTCTCCACGTGGCGACCGGCGGTGTGGGGGCTGATCAGCAGCGCCTCGCCGATCTGGCGGTTGGTCATGCCGGCGGCGACCAGGGCGAGCACCTCGCGCTCGCGCTCGGAGAGCACCGACGGCGCCCGCCCCGGCGCGCCCAGGCGCACCAGGTCGGGGCCGGCGCCCAGCTCGGCGAAGCGCGACCGGGCGTTCTCCCGCTCCAGCGACGCCCCGGCGCGGTCGCCCAGCGCCTCGCAGGCGGCGGCGATCTCGGCCGCGGTGCGGGCGGCGTCGTAGGGCATGCCCAGCGCCTGCCACGCCCGCGCCGCCGCCCGCAGCTCGCTCAGGGCGGAGGCGGGGTCGCCCTCGGCGGCCAGTACGCAACCGGTGGCGTGGGCGGCCATGGCGGCGAGCACGGGCGACGGCGCCGTCGACGCCACCGAGGCCAGCTCGTCGGCCGCCGCCCGCGCCCCGGCCACGTCGCCGGCGGCTCGGCGGATCTCCACGGCGGCGGCCAGCAGGGGCGCCCGCTCCAGGCCGGCGCGGCACTCCTGGAGAGCGCGCGTGACGGTGGTCGCCGCCGCGGCGGCGTCGCCCCGGGCAAGCTGGAGCAGGGCCAGGCCGGGCACGGGGTCGTGGCCGCGGCGGGCGGCGGCCCGGTACTCGGCCTCGGCCCGGTCGAGCCGTCCGTGGAGGCGGTGCAGCTCGCCGGCCTGGTAGTGGGCCAGGCCGAGGGCGGGGTGGGGCGGGTCGGCCAGGTGGCGGCAGGCGGCCTCGGCGGCGGCGGCGGCGTCCGCCCACCGGCCGGCGACCTGGGCGAGCTGCGAGCGGTGCACCAGGCACTGCCCCCGGTAGGGGACGAGGCCGGCCTGGGCGTCGCACCACTCGCCGAGCGCGGTGGTCCACTCCGCCGCCCGGGCCAGGTCCAGCAGCCGCAGGCACTCGATGATCACCGCGCAGTAGACGATGCCGGTGACGACCGGCCCCACCTCGCCGGCCACCACCGACACCATGACCTCGTCGAGGCGGGCGACCCCCCGCCCGGTGTCGCCGGCGGCCAGGAGGGCCTGGCCGTGGCCGAGGGTCCCCAGGGCGGCCAGGTCGGCGTCGCCCCACCGGCGCCCGATGGCGAGCGCCTCCTCGGCCAGGGCGGCCGCCGCCGCGGGGTCGTGGCCGAGGGCGGCGAGGACGCGGGGCACGAGGACGTAGCCGGCCGCCGCCCCGTCGCCCGCCTCGGCGACCAGCGCCTCGGCCCGGGCCAGCCAACCCCCGGCCTGGGCCATCTGCCCCCGCAGCACCAGGCAGAGGGCGAGCAGCACGGCCCGCCTGGCGGCGTCGGCCGGCTCCCCCCCGTCGACGGCGGCGCGGTGGGCCGCCTCCCACGCCCGGGTGCAGTCGTCGTCGCGCCCGGCGAGGTAGGCGGCGACCGCGTAGCGCTCGAGGTCGTCGCCGGTGAGCGGCCCGCCCGCCTGCGCCTCGGCGAAGGCGGAGCAGGCGTCGGCCCACGAGCGGCGGCCGGCGGCGGCGAGGGCCCGTTCGAGCGGCGAGGCCATGGTGCCTGCAGTCTGTCCCACCGCCCGGCGCACGGGCACGCGCCGCCCGGCTGGCGGCGTGGCGCCCGCGAGCCGGCGGGCGGCCCCCCGGCCGGCGGCCTCCCCGCCACCGCTCCGGTCGCCGAGCGGACGGCAGTAGGTGTGGAGCTACATCGACGCCGGACGTGCATATGTGGTATTCGTCTGTACGTTCGTGGCGGACTGGGAGGAAAGGGACCCGACATGGCGGAACATCGGTTCGGCAGGTACCGGAGCGCGCGCGCCGTGCTCCTCGCGGCGGCGGTGGCGCTGCTGGCGGCGGGCACGGTGCTCGTCGGCCCGGCCGGTGCCGCCACCCTGGGCTGCGGCGACGTCATCACCGAGGACACCACGCTGACGGCCGACGTGGGGCCGTGCGCCGGCACGGGGCTGGTGGTGGCGGCCGACGGCGTGACGCTCGACCTGGGCGGGCACACCGTCATGGGCGACGCCGAGGCGCGGTCGGCCGGCGAGGAGCTGGGCCCGACCGGGCGGGACCGCGCGGGCATCGTGCTGCGCCAGGTCAGCGACGTCGTGGTGGCCAACGGCACCGTCACCGGCTTCGACGCCGGGGTGGCGATCGTGGGCGGCGGCGGCAACACCGTGCGGCGGGTGACGGCCCGCGACAACGTCAACTACCGGCTGGTCACCGGGCGCGACGCCCGGCCCACGGACGTCGACCCGGCCGAGGGCCCCTTCTGCTGGTTCGGCGAGGGCATCGTCGCCTTCCACTCGGTCGACAACCTGATCGAGCACAACCTGCTGGTCGGCAACGGGCCGTTCTCCGGGGTGTCCCTCGTCGGCCAGTCCGACGACAACGTGGTCTCGGCCAACCGCGTCCACGACAACGACCTCCTCAACGTCAGCCCCCAGGGCGACACGACGATCTGCGGCGGCATCGGCGGCCAGCTCCAGCCCCAGCCCATGACCGCCGGCCGCCGGGTGCAGGGCATCGGCATCCGGGTGGAGGGCCCGGGCGCCGAGCGCAACCTCGTGGCCGGCAACCACGTGGTGCGCGCCGGGCTGGCCGGCATCATGGTCCACGGCCACAACGCCCGGGCCGGGGCGCCGGCCAACAGCCACACCGTGATCCGCCACAACCGGGTGTTCGAGACGGGCGTGGTCGGGCATGGCATGGAGCGTCAGCTCCACGGGATCATGCTGCACCACTCGGGGGCCAGCGCCGTCAACGCCCCGCACAGCACCCTCATCGAGGGCAACACCTCGTCGTTCAACCTGGGCGGCGGCATCTTCCTCGACAGCCGCGGCGGCATGCACAGCACCGTGGTGCGCAACAACACCATGAACCACAACGGCCTCGACGGGCTCCACGTCGCCGGCCCCGGCGACCCCCGCGGCGAGCCCAACCTGCTGGTGGACAACCGGGCCCACCACAACGGCCGGCGGGCCCAGGAGGTCAACGAGGGGCCCGACCGCAACGCCAACTACGCCGGCACCGACGGGGCGGACATGAGCGACGGCTGCGTCCGCAACACCTGGTCGCGCAACCGCTTCGGCACCGTCAACCAGCCGTGCGTGGCGGCAGGCGGCACCGGCTCGCTCGACGGCCCCGGCAACTCGGCCGCCGCCCGCCCCGACGACGCCGGCCCGCCGCTCGGGCGGGGCCCGGGGAACGGGCACCTCGCCGACGTCTCGCCCGGGGGCTGAGAACAGGGCGCTCGCCCCGCCCCACCCCATCTGGTCGGGTGGGGCGGGGCCGAGCCCGACGTCGCGGCGCTCGGCGGGCCGGGCGCCAGGGTTGGTGGTGACGTAGCGGGAAGCAGGATCGGCGAAGCACCGATGACCACCCTCACCCCCTTCCCGTGACCGCCTTCCTCGTCGTCGGCATCATCGGCCGGGAGCGTTGTCGGGCCCCGTCATCGGCTCGTTCCTCGCCGCCGCCGGCTTCGGAGGCGCCCTGGTGATGGCGGCCACGGACAGCGGCGCCCTGGTGGGCGCGCTCGGAGGTGGGGCGGTCGGCTCGGCGATCGCCGGCCTGGCCCTCCTCCTCACCCGCTCGCTGATGCGGATGAGCACGGACGCGTCCGTGTGGTCGCCCACTCGTCGGCGCCCGCTTCGCCCAGTGCGCCGGCTTCGGTCGTCGGAGATGCCTTGGTCGTCCCCGAAGGCCAGCTGGTTTCGTCGTATGACGCCGTCACCATGGAGCCGCGCTCGTCAAGGACCACGCCCAGCGGGACCTTGGCGTAGGCGCCAGCGGCGGAGTGGTGGACGGTCGTGAGTGACGAAGAGGACGACGCCATCGGCGTATGGAATGTCGAGACAGGCGAGGTGCACCCGGTCTCCGCGCCCGGTCCGGCGCGTCAGCTCCTCGTCCGAGACGACCTGGCAGTCGTGGCGACGGGAAGCGGGGCAGCGGAACGGTTGGCGGCGGTCAGCCTCTCGGGTGGAGCCCTCCGGTGGCGCGCTGAGTTCGCGGATCCCGAGCCTCCCCGTCCTCAGATGGAGGGACGGCGAAAACTCCCTCACCCGATGTGCTTGTTCGGCTCGCTTGTCATCGCAGCCGTGGCGACGCCCGCTGTGGTCGCGCTCGACCTCTGGAGTGGCCAAGAGCAGTGGCTGACAGGGCTGTCCGGCCATCCCACCGCCCTTGCACTGCACCAGGGAGTGCTCTGGTTCGGGACGCAGGATCGGGCGGTCACGTGCATCGAACCGGGGACGGGCACTGTCCTCGGTGTCGTGGAGTTGCCGGAGCCGGGCGATCACCCGGTCGCGCTTGCGGGCCTGCCGGGTTGCGACGGCATCCTCGCCGTCGGTTCGAGCGGACGCGTCCACCGGTTCGACCCGGGATGAGGAAGGCCCGGTCCGTTCCCTTCACCATGGTGCGGCTCCTGCCAAGGCGTCGTGACCATGAACCTCATGACGGGAAGGCGAACTACTTCGCGCCAGCCATGCGATCGCGCACCGCGACGAGTGCGAAGCCGAGCAGGTTGAGCCCTCGCCACTCGCTCGGCCGCCCGGCGCCTTCGTCGTGTGCCGCCAGCCCGATCCCCCACACGGTGTCGTTCGGGCTCGCCTCGACCAGGACCTCCGGCGCCGTCGGCACGAGGTAGCGGCCGAGCGCGTCGTGCTGGCTGACCTTGGCCAGGTTGCCGCGCACGACGGTCTCGAAGCGCCTCTCCTCCCAGAGAGGGCCGTAGAACCCCCGGACCCGACGGCCGAGCCTCCTGGCCTCCGCCGGGTCCTTGCTCTCGAGGATGCGACGGCACGTGTCCTCGTCGCCGAAGAGGCGGGCCTTCTCGGCCATCATGTACGCCTCGGCGTGGGGGTAGGTCGTCCCGTCGACTTCGAGCTCGGTGGGCCACCACTGGCTCAGGACCCAAGGGCCCGGACCGTCCTCCTCGGGGACCGGCTTCCAGAAGAACAGAAGGGACGGAAGCCTTGCTTCCATCTCCGCCTCGAGCAACCGTTCGAGCTGTCGGTGTGGATCGACGGGTCGGAAGCTCACGCTGGCATCCTGCCGTGCCGCCGGCCTTGTCGAGGACGGAGCGCGCCGGACCCGTGAGCAGGGACACCGCCATCCCCCGGCTGCGACGCGCCCTGGTCGCCCCGTGCACGGCCACCGTTCGCGACCTGCCGAGCGAGGTCGTCCTCGACCCGGGCGCCGACCCGGTCCAGCGGCGCTCGGCGGTCAACCTCAATTCGGCCGAGAGCGTCTCCGTCGGCGCCCTCTTTCGAGCGGCTCGGCCGACTGATCTCGGACCGCATGTCGCAGGCGTGCGAGGCGCTGGGCGTCGCCGTCGACTGCCGGCGGTGACAACCACGACGCCGGCTGTTCGGCGCCGCTCGCCCCGTCCGTGAACCGCCCTGCCGCCCTGCTCGGCGGCCTGCTCCTGGGCCCCAGGTCGAGGTGGCGGCCCGGCCGAACCGGCCGGCTCGGCCGGGCCGCGCTCGCCTCGGGGCCGGCACCGGGGTGCGCGCTGCCTACGATGGCCGGGTGGGGCGCCCGCGGCTGCTCTTCACCGTGGCCGGCGGCGCCACCTTGGTGTTCGTCGTGCTGCTCCTGGCGGTGGCCGCCCACCGGGGCCCACTCCCCCTCGACGGCGCGGTGCGGGACTGGTTCGCCACCGTCGCCACGGCGGACAACCGCGACCTGGTCCTCCCCCTGGCCCGCCTGGGCGCCCGCGAGGTCCTGGTGCCGCTGCTCCTGGCCGGCGGGGCCGCCCTGTGGTGGCGCCGGCGCACGCCCGGCCCGCTCCTGCTGCTGGTGGGCAGCTACGTCGGGATGGCCATGGTGGTGGCGCCGGCCAAGCGCCTCCTGCACCGGCCCGAGCCGTTCGACCTGCCCGGAGAGATCGGTCGCAGCTTCCCCTCCGGCCACGCCGCCCAGGCCGTCCTCGTCTACGGGATGCTCGCCGCCCTGGTCGCCGCCGGCCCCGCCGGGCCGCGCCTGCGGGCCGCCGCCACGGCGCTCCCCGCCGCCGCCTGCGCCGGGGTCGGCTTCGCCATGCTGTTCCGCCACGCCCACTGGCTGAGCGACATGGTCGCCGGCTACGCCATCGGCACGGCCTGGCTGGCCGGCCCCCTGGCCGCCGCCGAGGTGGCCGCCCCCTGGCTGCTGGGCCGCACGGCGGCCGGGCCCGGCCCGCCCCCGCCCCCGCCGGCGCCCGCCGCCCACCACCGCTGACCGCCTCGTCGGCGCGCCGCGCCGGCCGGCCATCGCCGCCGGCGCGTCGCCCCTAGGGCGTTGTCCATGCGGCAGGAATGGGCGAACATCGCCACTTCCTGCCGCATGAACGGTCCGTCCTCGTGCCCTGGCCACAAACCTTCGCCGCGTTCGCAGCCGCAAGGTCCGGGGCCGCACTCGCCGCCGCAGGCGGCCTCTACGGCTGCGGACACCGAGAAGGGACAGGGCGGAGGCGGCGCGAGCTCCGCTCGCCCGCCGGAGCACGATCAACTCGACCGAATGGAGTCAGCGAAGCGAACGAACGAGGTCGACGCACTAGGGCCGGCGCCCCCAGCGGTCCACTGCCCGCAGCGGCGGGACGGCGTCGATCACCCGGCCGAACGACACCACCTCGCTGGCCAGGTTGAGGGCCAGGACCACGGCCAGGGCCGCCGTGCGGGTGGCCGGGGCGCAGGCCACCACCACGCCCAGCCCCACCGCGCCGCCCAGGGCGTTCGCCCCCGTGTCGCCCAGCATGAGGCGCTCGCGCAGGTCGTCGAGGAGCAGGCCGGCGGCCGCCCCGGCGACGACGGCGACGGCCGTGAGCCGCCCGGGCGCGCCGGTGGCCGCCGCCAGCACCACGAAGGCCGCCGCCCCCGCCTTGATGGCCCGCCCCGGGCGGCGGTCGAGCAGGTTGCCCAGGTTGGCGGCCAGGGCGACGAGGGCGGCGTCGGCGACCAGGCGGGCCGCGGAGGGGTCGCCGCCCCGGGGCGCCACCGCCACCGCCACCACGGCCACGGCCAGCCCGCCGAGGAGCTTGGCCCCTCCGGTGGTGAGCCGCCCGCCGGCCAGGGCGGCCAGGTGGCCCCGGAAGCCCCGGGCGTCGTCGCCGCCGGCCAGGTCGTCCAGCAGCCCCACCAGCGCCATCCCGACCACGACCACGGCGACCGCGGCCCGGGCGGCGTCGGTCGTGTCGGCGCCCACGCCGGCGGCGCCCGCCACGACCCGGCCCGCCTCCACCACCACCACGGCCAGGGCCACGACCACCCCTGCCGCCGTCGGGACGTCGGCGTGGCGCCAGTTGCGGCGGAGCAGCCCGGGATGGGCGAAGGTGGGCCGCAGGAGGGCCAACAGCAGCCGGGCGACGAGGGCGCCGGCCAGGGCGCCCAGGACCACGCTCACCGGCCGGCGGACAGGCCGCCCGAGCGCACCTCCACCGACGACGGCCGCGCCGGCGTGGTCGGGTCGAGCACGAGGGGCGGGGCCGGGTCGCGATGCAGGGCCAGCAGGGTCAGGAAGGGCCCCACGTAGACCGCCACCAGGGCGGTGACCACCACGCCCGAGTCGTTGACGGCGTAGCCGACGACCCCGGCGGCCAGCACGCCGGCCAGCGCCGCCCGCAGCGCCGACCGGGGGGGCAGCAGCCGCTCCCAGCCCCGGGCCCAGGCCAGCACGGCCAGGACGTAGGCGCCGGTGATGGGCACCATCCACGCCCACACCGAGCGGAACGAGCGCAGGTTGGCGGACACCTTGCGGGCCACGGTGGTCCGCAGCGGCTCGATGCCCTCGTCGGCCACCCGCCCCACCCGCTCGCCCAGGTGGGTGCGGGAGGCCGGCGGCCGCAGCAGGTCGACGCCCGTGGCCACGGCCACCAGGGCCAGCCCGGCGGCGCCGGCCACGGCGACCGCCCGCAGCGACACCCGCCGGCCCGACAGCGCCACCAGGGTGAGGGCGAACACCGGGACCAGGGTGAGGATGCCCCCGACGTCGGAGCCGAGCGACGGCGCCCCGTCGGCCAGGGCGACGAGGGCCAGGATCCCGCCGGCGGTGACCGTCGCCTCCCCCCGCCGGGGGGCGTGGTGCACGTGGAGGGCGGCGGCCAGCACGGCGGTCGCGGCCAGGACGCCGAAGGCGGTGTTGCCCAGGCCGGTGAAGCGGGCGGCGGTGTTGTAGGAGTAGCCGAGCAGGCTGGAGGTCTGGAGGTGGCCGCCGGTGGCCAGGTCGGCGACGAGCACCGCCACGGTGGCGCCGCACACCCACGACAGCGGCCCCAGGGGCCGGCGCCCGCCCGCCCACAGGGCCAGGGCGACCACGGCGGCGTCGAGGGCGGCCAGCAGCGGCACGGCGCCGGCGCCCAGCACCGCCACGTCGGGGACGGCGCGCAGGAGGAAGGTGGCCAGCGGCCAGGCGCTCACCGCCACCACCCCCCAGCGCAGGAAGGTGCGGGTCCGGCCCCGGCCCCCCAGGCGGCCGAAGGCGACCACGGCGACGGCGTAGGCGACGGCCTGGAGGACGATGAACGAGGCCACCAGGGGGTAGTAGAGCGACTCCCGGAACGCCTCGTCCCGGTCCGGCTCGCGCAAGGCGCCGAGGTCGACGGGGCCCGGCGCGAAGCGCAGCGCATGGCCGATCATGCCCTCGGGGACGGGCACGTCCAGGGCGTCGAGCACGGTGGGCGCCACGTCGGTCAGGGCGACCACGCCCAGGCGCCGGGTCGACGGCGAGTGGAGGTACCCGCGCTCGACGCCCCTGCCCGCCGCGACCATGGGGGTGAGGCTCCAGCCCCTCCCCGGCGGCGCCACCGAGACGACGAGCAGGAGGGCGTCGTCGCCCACCAGGTCGGCCACCCGGCCCAGGAGGTGGTCGGTGGAAGCGAGCGCCTGGCGGCGGGCGAGGGCGGCGGCCGCCGGCGTCGACAGGGCGGCGAACTCGGCGGCGCGGTCCCTGTCGCCGGGGTCGACGACGACCCCGCCGGCGGCATCGCCGGCCGCCGCCGTCGCCCGCTCCACCGCCTCGGGGTC
>JBKHXC010000376.1:0-2273 GCA_046566225.1 Acidimicrobiia bacterium | reverse complement strand
AAGGCGAGGCGGGGGCGTGGGGCGCCAGCCCCACGGAGACGACACAGCGGGCCCCGCAGGGGCCCACGGGCCTCGCCTGCAGCGAGGGTGCGCAGCGGGCCTTGACCGAGGCGGCCGAAGCCGTGGGTGCTCCACCGTGCCGGTCGCCCCGGGCCCGCTACAGCAGCACCGCCAACAAGCGCCCGCCGGGCCGCCAGGCCCGAGCTGCGGGCGCCAAGGCAACAGCGCTGCGCAATCGGGAGCCCCGAGAACACCCAGCTCCGTTCTTCAGGCCTTCGCCCGCCCCGTGGCGTTGGCAGGGGAGCGCGCCAAGAGGGCGGGCACCGAAGCACCCGCCCTCCGGCAGACCGGCTACGCCGGCACGTCCTCGGCCTCCTCCAGGTCACCGGCGCCGCCGCCGTTGCCCTCGTCGTGGTCGTCGTCTTCCGCGACGGCGGCGGCGTCGGGCGGAGCGGGCTCGTGGAACCGCCGGCCCTCGGCCGCTCGGCGCTCGAGGGCGTCGGCCGCGGCGGTGAGGCGGGCGTCCTCGAACTCGCTGCGCTGGTAGCCGCAGGCGTCGAGGAAGCCCAGGTGGGCCACGGCCAGGGGCTGGGCCCAGCCGATGGCACCCCACGAGGCGCCGAGGTGCTCCTCGGCCAGGGCGAAGGCCAGGGCCAGGCCGGCGCGGAGGCGCTGGGCGTCACCGGCTGCCGCGAAGTCGGCCAGCTGGTCGGCCGCCCGGGAGCCGTAGGGGGCGGTGGAGGGCTCCAGGCCCGGCAGCTCGCAGGCCGCCTTGGCCGGGGCCTGGTTGGCCGAGCGCACGAACGCCTCCAGGGCCAGGGCCACCACCGACGCCTTGGGCAGGCGCCGGCCCAGCACGTCGGCCAGGAACTCCCCGCGCTGGCGGGCCGAGTCCCGCAGGGCCGCCTGCTCGGCCTTGCGCTCGGCCTCGCCCTCCGACTCGACTCGGGCCCGCTTGGGCGCCTTGAGCTCGCTCGGGCCCTTGGCCCCGTGGCGGGCGGGCTCGTTGCAGGCCGGCACCTGCTCGCCGTCCCGGGTGACCACCACCACATGGCAACGCTCCGCCGCGTGGGCGTCGGGGTCGACGTCGAGGCCCCGGACGCCGCCCAGGGCGCTCACGCCGTCGGGCACGCCGTAGGCGTCGTGGTCGACCACGGCCACCCCGCCGGCCGCCAGCGACTCGATCACCGCCGCCCGCCGGGTCGCCCGCTCGGCGCCGGCCAGGGTCTGGCGAACGGTCCAGCCCACGTCGTCGACCTCGTCGGCCACCACCGCGCCGGCCACCTCGGCCAGGGCGTCGGGGTGGGCCTTGAGCCGCAGCACCTCCACCGCATCGGCCAGGGGGACCTTGCCCTGGTCCACCTTGGTGCGCAGGGCGGCGGGCAGCTCCAGCAGGGCCAGGCGGGCGGATACGTGCCGGCCCGAGCGGCCCACGGCGGCGGCCAGGTCCTTGATCTTCCAGCCGGCCTCCACCAAGCGGAAGTACCCGGCCGCCTCCTCGGTCGGGCGCAAGTCGTGGCGCGCTCCGTTCTCGATGAGGGCGGCCAGGGTGCGCTCGTCGTCGGACATGGGCCGCACCACGCACGGCAGGGAGTCCAGGCCCGCCTTGGTGGCCGCCGCGTGGCGGCGGTGGCCGGCCACGATGAGGTAGGTGCCGTCGTCTTGGGGTGCCACCACCAGCGGCTCGAGGATGCCGTGGGTGGGGATGGTGGCCACGATGTCGCTCACGTCGCCCAGCCGGCGGCGCAGGTTGTCCGGCGCCGGGCGGACGACGTCGATGGGAAGCTCTTGGTACACGGGAGGGTTCCTTTCTCTTCTCGGGTCAGGGGTGGTCGGCCAGCACCGCTCGGGCGGTGTCCAGCCAGGACGGTTCGGGGAGGGAAGTGGGCACCAGGCGCACGCCGTCGGCGGTGGGAGTCACCGCCACGCAGGCGCCGGTTGAGTCGCGCAGCCAGCACCGGGTGCCGGCGCCGGCCAGGGCCCGGGCCTGGGCCAGGGCGAAGGCCAGGTTGGGGGAGCGGGCCACCACCGCCCCTCCGGCGACGGTGACCCGCCACGTGGGCCGCCGGGGCGGCCGGGGCCGGGGGTCGGGGAACAGCTGGGCAGTCATGGCACCTCCTTTCTGCACGCGCACGTGGGCGGGCGACCGCGCCCCGCTTCCCCGACGGGACGCGGCCGGAATGCCCGCGAGCTCAGCTGGCCTCGGCCGCCGGTGGGGGCGTGATCAGCTGGCGGTGGGTGCGCTGGAGGTGGACGCTGAGGCGCTCCAGCTG
>JBKHXC010000375.1:0-8069 GCA_046566225.1 Acidimicrobiia bacterium | reverse complement strand
GGCCGCCTCGTCGCCGCCCGGCGGGAGGAGCCGGGTTTGACACCAGTCTCCCGGCCGGCCCGGGGCGGAGTTCAGGCGCCCGGCGCGCGGTCCTCGTCGCCCGTCCCCGGGTCGGGGATGCGGTCGCCGGAGACCCGGTCGCCTTCGGGGTTCACCGCCTCGGCCACGCCGTGGCCGGCGGCACCGCCCGCCACCCCGCCGACCACGCCACCGACCACCGCCCCGGCCGGGCCGCCGACCGCGGCGCCGGCCACCGCGCCGGCGGTGGCGCCGGCGCCGGTCCCGGTGCCGGTGCCGACCGGGTGGTCGTCACGGTCCTCGGCGTTGGGGTCGTCGATGCGGCGGGAGTCGTCTCGATGCTCCATCGTGGTGCCTCCTGGTTCGGACAACGGCCTCGTCGTGCCCAGGGCCCGGTGACGGCAAACGGCGGCGCGCCGCCCCGCCGGCCCGGCGTAGCGTCGGGCACAGCCGATCAGGGAGGTGACATGAAGTTCCTGGTGATGTGGCGCGTGGAGCTGTCGCGGGTGTCGGGGGAGATGATGCGGTCCGTGCTCACCATGCCGGACCACGCCCGCCCGCTGGAGGAGAGCGGGAAGGTCATCGGCCGGTACCATGTCGTGGGCGGCCACGGCGGCGCCTGGATCTACGACGTGGAGTCGAACGAGGAGCTGGAGATGCTGCTGGCCCAGTCGCCCGTCTACAACTTCGCCCACTACGACGTGTACCCGCTGGCCGACATGGCCGCCCTCCCCATCGAGTCCCGGGGGGCGGCACCCGGGTAGCCGGCGGGGGAACGGTCCACGAGCCAATCGAGAAAATCCCGCAAAGCCCGTCAAGTAAGCCGGCGGAGCTGCCGATCAAGACGACGTCACCGACAAATGGCAAACCCGTCGCAAGGCGGGGACGCAAAGCCACGGGGCCCTCGAGGTCAGCCGGGTTGCCGAAACGACTGGAGCACGCCATGCCCCGCCGAACGAACCCGCCCCTCGACGGGGTGCGGCTCACCACCCGCCTGTTCCCCTCGCGCGGCCGGAGGCAGGAGTCGGCCTTCGCCTGGCTGGCCGCCGACCCGGTGTTCGACGGCCTCGCCGCCACCACCGACTGACGGCGCCGGCTGTTTCGAGTAAATAGGTCACCGAAACGGTGACCTATTTACTCGGGAGTGCGTGTTTCGCCGCCGGGCCCCCGGCCGCCGTCGGGTGGGCCAGACTCCCGGGGTGGCCGAGGTGGTGCCCGTCGACGACCCCGGGGACGGCCGCCTCGCCGACTACGTCGGGCTCACCGACCCCGACCTGCGCCGGCGCCGGGAGCAGCCGGGCCGGGGCGACGGCGGGTTCTTCATCGCCGAGGGGCTGGTGGTGATCCGCCACCTGCTCCGCTCGCCCTACCGGGTCCGGTCGCTGCTCCTGACCCCGCGCCGCCTGGCGGCGCTGGCCGGCGACCTCGAGGGGGTGGGTGCCCCCGTCTACGTCGGGACCCAGGAGGTGGTCGACGCCGTGTCGGGGTTCCACCTCCACCGCGGCGCCCTGGCGTCCGCCCACCGCCGGCCCCTGCCCGACGCCGCCGGCCTGGCGGCGGCCGCCCGGCGGGTCGTCGTCACCGAAGGGGTGGGCGACCACGAGAACCTGGGCGCCCTGTTCCGGAACGCGGCCGCCTTGGGGGCCGGGGCCGTGGTCCTCGATCCCGCCTCGGCCGACCCGCTGTACCGGAGGGCCATCCGGGTGTCGATGGGCCACGTCCTGCGCGTCCCCTTCGCCCGGGCCCGCCGCTGGCCGGGCGTGCTGGCCGACCTGCGGGGGCTCGGCTTCGAGGTCATCGCCCTGACCCCCGCTCCCGACGCCGAGGACCTGGCCACGGTGGCCCCCGGGGCCCGCCAGGCGCTGGTGGTGGGTGCCGAGGGCCGGGGTCTGTCGGCGGCGGCGGTGGCCGCCGCCGACCGCCGCGTCCGCATCCCCATGGCGCCGGGCGTGGACTCGCTCAACGTCGCCACCGCGGCGGCGGTGGCCCTCTACCACCTCTCGGCCGCTTCGCCGTGATGGCCCGTCTTCGCCACCCGAGCAGGACCCGGGACCGGCAAGGCAGAACCTCATGCCATGAAGGCGCCGTCCTCGCAGCCCGGCCCCGCCGCCCGGCGCCCCCCCGAGCCGCTGCGCCCGGCGCCCGCCCGCCGCCCCGGGGTGGGCCTGCTGGCCGCCCGGGCCCGGCGCCGCCGCTTCCGCCGCTTCGACCCCAGGTAGCGCCTCGGCCTCACCGGTCCGCTTCCTAGCGCCCTGACCACGAACCTTCGGCCCGGTTCGCATCGGCAAGGTCCGTGGCCGCACGCGCCGCCGAAGGCGGCTTCCACGGCTGCGGACACCAAAAAGGGACAGGGCGGAGGAGGCGCGAGTCCGCTCGCCCGCCGGAGCACGATCCAACTCGACCGAATGGAGTGAGCGAAGCGAAACGAATGAGGCCGACGCCCTAGGGCCGGTGCTCGACCACGCAGCGGGCGTCGTCGCCGCCCGCGGCCATGGCGTCGAGGGCGCCGTCCACCTCGTCGAGGGCGATGGTGCGCGACACCAGCTCGTCGAGGAGCAGCTGGCCCGAGCGGTAGAGGCCCACCAGGCGGGGCACGTCGGCGTGGACGTTGGCCGACCCGTACCAGCACCCGGTGATGGTCTTGCCGGCGAGGACCAGGCCGACGAACGCCGGCACCGCCAGGGTGACGTCCATGGCCGGGATGCCGACCAGCACCGCCTGCCCACCCCGCCGGGTCATGGTGACGGCCTGGTCGATGGTGCGGGCCGCGCCGACCGCCTCGAACACCACGTCGGCGCCCCGCTGGCCGGTGAGCGCCATCACCGCGCTCACCGCGTCGGTGGCGGAGGCGTCCACCGCCCCGGTGGCGCCGAAGGCCGCCGCCGCCCGCAGCTTGGCCGGGTTGGTGTCCACCGCGACGATCTCCCCGGCGCCGGCGATCCGCGCCCCCTGCACCACGTTGAGCCCCACGCCGCCGCAGCCGACCACCGCCACCGTGTCGCCGGGGCGGATCCGGGCCGTGTTCAGCGCCGCCCCCACCCCCGTCATCACCGAGCACCCCAGCAGCGAGGCGGCCGTCAGGTCGAGGTCGCCGGGGAGGGGGACGACCCCGGACTCGGGCACGACGGCCAGCTCGGCGAAGGTGCCGGCGGCGGCCATCTGGTGCAGCGGGGCACCCGCCGAGCGCAGCCGGGTGGTCCCGTCCAGGAGGCCCCCCGTCGCCATCGTCACCACCGCCCGCTCGCACAGGTGGCCCTGGTCCCGGGCGCACAGGTAGCACCGGCCGCACTGGGGGACCCACGACACGAGCACGCCGTCGCCGGCCGCCACCCTGGTGACGCCCTCGCCCACCGCCTCCACGACGCCCGCCCCCTCGTGGCCGAGCACGACCGGGGTGGGCATGATCATGCGGCCGTCGCGGGCCGACAGGTCGGTGTGGCACACGCCGGAGGCCGCCAGGCGCACCAGCACCTCCCCGGGGTGGGGGTCGTCCACCTCGACGTCGGCCCGCATCTCGAGGGGGTGGCCGACGGCGGTCAGGACCGCGGCGCGCACCGGTCCCCTCCCCACGGGGCGACCCTACCGCCCGAGCTCGCGGTCCTCCCGCTCGGCCGCCCTGACGGCGTAGCCGATGACGATGCCGGGCGCCAGGGTGACGGTGGAGCCGACCAGGGCGGCCGTCACCGTCGTGGTCACCACCGGGCCGAAGCCCGCCACCGCCCCCACGGCGAAGGCCACCACGGCCAGCGCGATCAACCCGTAGCCGACCCGCTTGCCGGTGCCCGCCCACCGGGCCCACCGCGCCCGCCGCTCCCGCACCGGGTCCACCGCGCCCTCGCCTCCCCCGGTCACGCCGCCCATCCTGCCGCCCCGGCCGCCCGGGCGTCAGCCGGCGGCCCCCACCCGTCGCCCGTCGCCACCCGGTCCCTCGCCGCCGGCCCGGGCCCGCCGCCCGGCCGGCGGGCGCAGGAGGTGGGCCGCCACGTCGGCCACGCCCACCGCCATGACGACGTCGCCGAACGACACCACCTCGCGGAGCGGCCGCACGGGGAGGATGTCGCCCAGGGCCACCAGCCGGTCCGACGGCCGCTCCAGGTGGTGCTTGGGACCGGGGTGCAGCGCCACCCCCGCGCCGGGGTCGACGGCGCCGGCTGCCCGCAGGGCCGACTCGCGCACCGGCATCCCCCCGTTCACGGCGATCACCACCAGGTTCAGGCCGATGCCCAGGCCGACCAGCCACATGCCGACCACCACCACGTTGGCCGCCGCGAACCCCAGCAGCAGGGCGTAGGAGGCGATCAGCAGGGCGAACGAGGCGTCGCCGCCCACCGTGGCCGACAGCGCCTGGGCGGCCAGCCCGGCGAGGAGGAGGGGCCAGCGGCGGAGGCTGCGCGACCCGAGGTGGGCCAGCCGCCCGCCGGCCAGGACGCCGATCCCGAGGCCGGTCGCCACGGCCAGGAGGGTGAAGCGCATCCCGGGCCACGGTAGCGTCCGCCGGCGCGTCGGCGGCGGCAAGGTCCGTGGCCGCACTCGCCGCCGCCGCCGGCCTCCACGGCTGCGGACCGACAAGGGGCAGGGCGGAGGCGGCGCGAGCTCCGCTCGCCCGCCGGAGCACGATCGAACTCGACCGAATGGAGTGAGCGAGCGCACGAATGAGGTCGAAGCGGAAGCGGTAGCGTCCGCCGACGTGGCCGAAGAGGTTCTCCACCAGGTCGCCGGCGGGGTGGCCCGGGTGACGGTCAACCGGCCCGAGCGGCGCAACGCGCTGGCCCCGGGCACCGTCGCCGCCCTGCGCGCCGCCGTGGCCCGCGCCGGCGCCGACCCCTCCACCCGGGTGGTGGTCCTCACCGGGGCCGGCGACCGGGCCTTCTCGGCCGGCGCCGACCTGACCGGGCTGGCGGCCGCCGCCGCCGAGGGGCTCCCGGCCGAGCTGGCCGGCCTGTTCGGCGACCTGTGGGCGCTGGGCAAGCCGACCGTCGCCCGGGTCCGGGGCTACGCCCTGGCCGGCGGCTTCGGCCTGGCCCTGGCCTGCGACCTGGTGGTCGCCGCCGACGACGCCGTGTTCGGGGCGCCCGAGATCGACCGCGGCCTGTGGCCCTTCGTGGCCTCCGTCCCCCTGGCCCGCTCCATGCCGCCCAAGACGGCGCTGGAGCTCATGATGACGGGGCGTCGGGTGGGCGCCGCCGAGGCGGCCCGGATCGGGTTCGTCAACCGGGTGGTGCCGGCCGCCGAGCTGGACGGGGCGGTCGACGAGCTGGCCGCCGTGCTGGCCGCCAAGCCGCCGGGCGCCATGCGCCTGGGGCGCACGTCGTTCCACGAGACGTGGGGCCTGGGCCCGGCGCCCGCCCTGGACCGGCTGCACCCGCTCCTGGCCGCCGCCCTGGTCTCGGAGGAGGCCCGGGAGGGCGCCGCCGCCTTCGCCGAGGGGCGCCCGCCCCGCTGGGCGGGGCCCCGGGGAGACGCCGGCGCCGTTCGGGGGTAAGACTTGCGCCCTCATGGCACGCCGCGCGCTCATCACCGGCATCACCGGCCAGGACGGGTCGTACCTGGCCGAGCTGCTCCTCGACCAGGGCTACGAGGTGCTCGGGATGGTGCGGCGGTCGAGCACCGTCAACTTCGAGCGCATCGCCCACATCCAGGACCGCATCACCATCGTGTCGGGCGACCTGCTCGACGAGATGTCCATCGTCAAGGTCCTGAGCGACCACCGGCCGGCCGAGGTCTACAACCTGGCCGCCCAGTCGTTCGTGCAGACCTCCTTCGACCAGGCGGTGCTGACCGGCGAGACCACCGCCCTGGGCGTCACCCGGGTGCTGGACGCCGTCCGCATCGTGGACCCCGCCATCCGCTTCTACCAGGCCAGCTCCAGCGAGATGTTCGGCAAGGTGGTGGAGGTGCCGCAGACGGAGACGACGCCGTTCCACCCGCGGAGCCCCTACGGCGTGGCCAAGGTCTACGGGAACTGGATCACGGTCAACTACCGGGAGTCCTACGGCCTCCACGCCAGCAGCGGGATGCTGTTCAACCACGAGTCGCCCCGCCGCGGGCTGGAGTTCGTGACCCGCAAGATCACCCACGGCGTGGCCCGCATCAAGCTGGGGCTGGACTCGACCCTGGCCCTCGGCAACCTCGACGCCCGCCGGGACTGGGGCTTCGCCGGCGACTACGTGCGGGCCATGTGGCTCATGCTCCAGCAGGACGCCCCGGGCGACTACGTGGTGGCCACCGGCGAGGCCCACTCCGTCCGGGACTTCTGCGAGCTGGCCTTCGGCTCGGTCGGCCTGGACTACCGCGACCACGTGGTGACCGATCCCCGGTTCATGCGCCCGGCCGAGGTCGACCTCCTGATCGGCGACGCCACCAAGGCGCGCCACGTGCTCGGGTGGCAGCCGGAGACGACCCTGGGCTCCATGGTGTCGGCGATGGTGGAGGCCGACCTCGACGTGGTGGCCCGCCAGCAGCGGGTGTGAGGCCCGGGCTCAGTAGGCCCGTTTGGCGGCGTTGCGCTCCAGCAGCCACACGATGAGGGCGGCGCCCAGCACCGACGACAGCAAGCCGGCGGAGCGGTTGAACAGGAGGCCCACGGTGAGGCCGGCGAGCAGCGCGCCGCCGATTCCGACCAGGATCGTCTGGCCGATCGACATCGGGTTGGGCCCCGGGATGGCGAGGCGCCCGAGGGCGCCCACGACCAGACCGGTGAGGAGGAGGCCGATGATGAAGGTGATCACCCCCCCAGTCTTGCCCGCCGGCGCCCGGCCCGCACGGACCGCCCGGTGAGCGTCCGCCTCGACCGGGCCGGCCCGGTGGCGGTGGTGACGATCGACCGGGCCGAGCGGCGCAACGCCCTCGACGCCGCCCACGTCCAGGGGCTGCTCGACGCCCTGACCGACGCCGGCCGGGGCGACGCCCGGGCCGTGGTGCTCACGGGGTCGGGCGGCCACTTCTGCGCCGGCGCGGACGTGAGCGCCGTGCCCGAGCCGCCCTTCCTCGCCACCCTGGGCCGCGTGCTGGAGGCGCTGGTGGCCATGCCCGCGCCGGTGATCGCCGCCGTGGAGGGGGTGGCCCTGGGCGCCGGCCTCCAGCTGGCGGTGGCCTGCGACCTGCGGGTGGCGGCGCCCGATTCCCGCTTCGGCGTGCCGGCCGCCAAACTGGGCCTGATGCTCGACCACTGGAGCGTGCAGCGCGTCGCGCTCCTCGCCGGCCAGGGGCCGGCCCGCGCCATGCTGCTGGCCGCCGAGGAGATCGACGGCGCGGCGGCCCTCGGGCTGGGGCTGGCCCAGCGGTCGGGTGGCGTGGGCGAGGCGGTGGCGTGGGCGCGGTCGATCGCCTCCCTCGCCCCCCTCACGGTGGCCGGCCACAAGCTGGCCCTCAACCGGCTGGCGGCGGCGCCGGCCGACGCCGACGTCGAGGACGCCCGCCGGCGGGCGTGGGCCAGCGCCGACCTGGCCGAGGGCGTCGCCGCCTTCGCCGACCGGCGCCCGCCCCGCTTCGAGGGCTGGTAGGGGGCGGCCGGTGCTGGGCGCGTCGAACCCCGGCGTCGTCGTCGCCTTCGCGGCGGGGATGCTGTCGTTCCTCTCCCCGTGCGTCCTGCCCCTGGTGCCCGGCTACCTGTCGCTCATGTCCGGCGTGGGGACGGCCGACCTGGCCGTGGCGACCAGGGCCGACACCGGCCGGCTGCTGCGGTCGACGCTGCTGTTCGTGGCCGGCTTCACCGTGGTGTTCGTGGCCCTGGGCGCCACCGCCAGCGCCGTCGGCAGCTTCCTGCTCGACCACCAGCGCACGCTCAACACCGTCGCCGGCGTGGTGGTGATCGCCATGGGGCTGGCCATGGCCGGGGTGGTCACGCCGGCGTTCATGCAGCGCGAGCGGCGGGTCCAGGTGCTGCCGTCGAAGCTGGGCGGCCTCGCCCCGCCGGTGATGGGGATGGCCTTCGCCTTCGGGTGGACGCCGTGCCTGGGCCCGGTGCTGGCGTCGCTGCTGGCCCTGGCCGGCGCCGAGGCCACCCTGGGCCGGGGCGTGGCCCTGCTGTTCGCCTACTCGCTGGGCCTCGG
>JBKHXC010000374.1:0-2566 GCA_046566225.1 Acidimicrobiia bacterium | reverse complement strand
ACGAGATCTGGCGGGTGAAGGAGCGGGGTCGGCACTCGCTCGTGGCCTTCGTCCGGGAGCGGCTGCGCCATACAGCGCTGGCCCGGGGCGTCAGCGAGTCGGACGTCGCCTGGTGCGACGAGGTCTTCGACCCCCGCATCCTGACCATCGGCTTCGCCCGCCGGTTCGCGGCCTACAAGCGGGCCACCCTCCTGCTGTCCCAGCCCGACCGGCTGCGCGCCCTGCTCCTGTCGCCCGACCGGCCCGTGCAGATCGTCTTCGCCGGCAAGGCCCACCCGGCCGACGACGTGGGCAAGGAGATGATCCGCCAGATCGTGCAGTTCTCCCGCGACCCGGCCGTCCGCCACCGGATCGCCTTCGTGGAGGACTACGACATCGCCGTGGCCCGCACCCTGGTCCAGGGCTGCGACGTGTGGCTCAACACCCCCCGGCGGCCCCAGGAGGCGTGCGGGACGAGCGGCGAGAAGGCCGCCCTCAACGGCGGCCTGAACTGCTCGATCCTCGACGGGTGGTGGGACGAGATGTTCGACGGCGACAACGGCTGGGGCGTCTCGTCGGCGGAGACCTACGACGACCTGGGCCGCCGCGACGCCGTCGAGGCGGGCAGCCTGTTCGAGATCCTCGAGCACCAGGTCGTGCCCCTGTTCTACGAGCGGGTCGAGGGCGTGGTGCCCCGCCGGTGGGTGCGCCGGATCAAGTCCTCGCTGGTCTCCCTGGGCCCCCGGGTCACCGCCTCGCGCATGGTCCGCGACTACGTCGAGCGGCTCTACGAGCCGATGGCCGTGCGGGCCGACGCCATCGGGGCCGCCGAGCACGCCCGGGCCCGCCGCCTCGCCGCCTGGAAGCGACGGGTGCTCGAGGCCTGGGGCGCCGTGCGGGTGGAGGCGGTGGAGAGCGACTCGGCGGTGGCCGACCTGGGGACCGACCGCCGGGTGGCCGCGGTGGCGTCGCTGGGCGCCCTCACCCCCGACGACGTGGCCGTCCAGCTCATCTTCGGCCCCGTCGGCCCCAACGACGAGATCACCACCCCCACCGTGGTCACCATGGACCTGGTGGGGCCGGAGGCGGGCGCCGGGGCGGGGGCGCACCGGTACGCCTGCTCCTTCAGCGCCGAGCAGGCCGGGCGCTACGGGTTCACGGTGCGCGTCATCCCCGCCCATCCCGACCTGGCCACGCCGCTCGAGATGGGCCGGGCCGCCTGGGCGTGAGGCGGGCCCGGCGGCCGGGGCGGCGGCGGGTGTGGCGGTCGCCGGTGGCGCCGTGACCGGCGGGAAGCGGCGGGCCGGGGCGCGCTCGAGGATCGCCGGAACCGACGCGGTGTACGTGGCCGCCTCCCCCATCGACGGCGTGGGGGTCTTCGCCGCCCGGCCGTTCGCGGCCGGCGAGGTGGTCGAGTGCTGCCCGGTCGTCGTGTGCCCGCCGCCCGACGAGCAGCGCATCGAGCAGACCCGGCTCCGGGGCCTGTACTTCACGTGGGAGGACGACGCCGTGGCCCTGGCCCTGGGCTACGGCTCGCTCTACAACCACTCCTGGGAGCCCAACGCCGCCTACGAGCTCGACCACCGGCGCCGGGTCGTCCGCTTCCGCGCCGTGCGCGCCATCGAGGCGGGCGACGAGGTGACCGTCAACTACACCGGCGAGCCCGACGGGAGGGGCGAGCTGTGGTTCGACGCCCCCGGGCCGCCGGCCTGACCGCGGCGGGGCGGCCGGCCCGCCGCCCGGTAGCATCGCCTCGCTCCCCGACGAGACGGAGGTGGCCCATGTCGCTCACCCGGGAATCGCTCCACCGCCTGCACGACGAGCGTGCGCGCCGGGTCGGCCTCCCCGCCGGCCGGCGGCCACCGGGCCTCGGCCCGTGGCTGGCCGAGCCGGGCGCCGTGGGCCGGCGCTGGCCCCGCCGGCTGGGCCTGGCCTGGGTCGCCGTCCTGGTGGGGGCCACGCTGCTGGAGCCGGCGCCGGCCGACCCCGACGCGGCCGCCCCGCTGTGGGCGTCGGTGCTGTTCCTCGCCCTGTTCGCCGTCCTCGGCGTCATGGCGGCGTCGCTGGCCCGCCGCCGGCGCCTGGGCCTGGTGGCGTCGGCCGGCGCCGCCGGCCTGGGCCTGCTGGCCAGCGCCCTGTGCCCGGTGTCGGACCACCACAGCGCGGTCGGCGCCTGGTGGTACCTCCAGATGGGCGGCTTCACCGCCCTGGTGGCCGCCAGCGTGGCCGGGCTGCGCCGGTCGCGCGCCACCGCCTGACCGGGCCGGCGGGCGACCGGCCCGGGCGGCGGCCGCCCCGGCCCTCGGGTCAGTCGGCGAGCAGGGCCTCGGCCGCCGACCACGGGTCGGTGCGGCGGGAGGCCAGGTCGGCGGCGACGCGGTCGTAGCGTGAGCCGGTGAGGCGGCGCTCGGCGTCGGCGGCCAGGCGGTGGAGGACGATGTCGCGCACCCCTGCGTCGAGGCGGCGGGCCCGGCGCTCGGCCAGCAGCCCGCTGGCCTCCAGGAAGGACCGGTGGGCGGCGACGGCGTCGCAGACCTCGACGACGCCCTCGCCGGTGGTGGCAACCGTGCGCAGCACGGGCGGGCGC
>JBKHXC010000373.1:0-2577 GCA_046566225.1 Acidimicrobiia bacterium | reverse complement strand
CGCCGGCGGCGTGACGCGCTTCGGGCCGCCGCCGCCCGCCTGGAGGAGATGCGCCGGGAGCGGGCGGCCGCCGAGCGGCGGCTGGCGGAGACGGCCGACGGCGCCCGCCGGGCGGAGCTGGAGGCGGCCGAGCTGGCCGTGCGCCTGGAGGCGGCCGCCGAGGCCGCGGGGCGCGACCTGGGCGTGGCGCCGGAGGCGGCGGTCGCCACGCCGTGCCCGCCGCTGCCCGACGGCGCGTCGGCCGCCGGCCGGGCCGCCGACCTGGAGCGGGAGCTGGCGGGCATGGGCCCGGTCAACCCCCTCGCCCTGGAGGAGCTGCGGGAGCTGGACGAGCGCCAGCGCTTCGTGGAGGAGCAGCTCGAGGACGTGCGGGCCGGGCGGAGGGAGCTGGGCCGGGTCATCGCCGCCGTGGACGCCGAGATCGCCGCCGCCTTCGCCGCCGCCTTCGCCGACGTGTCGGCCGCCTTCGCGTCGCTGGTCGAGACCCTCTTCCCGGGCGGGAGTGGTCGCCTGCGCCTCACCGACCCCGACAACCTTCTCGAGACCGGCATCGAGGTCGAGGCCCGGCCCTCGGGAAAGACGGTGCGCAAGCTGTCGCTCCTGTCGGGCGGGGAGCGGTCGCTGGTCGCCCTGGCCTTCCTGTTCGCCGTCTTCCGCAGCCGCCCGTCGCCGTTCTACCTGCTCGACGAGGTAGAGGCCGCCCTCGACGACGTCAACCTCCACCGCTTCCTGGGCCTGGTGGACGAGTTCCGGGGCGAGGCCCAGCTTCTGGTGGTCACCCACCAGAAGCGCACCATGGAGGCGGCCGACTGCCTCTACGGCGTCACCATGGCGCCCGGCGGCAGCTCCAAGGTCCTGAGCGAGCGGGTGGGCGCCGCCCGCTGAGGCTCTGGTATCGGAACGGGACCCTGGCGGGTCCCGTTCCGAGACCAGAAGGGCCGGTCCTAGTCTCGCGGGATGGAGATCGTCCTCGTCCTGCTCGTGGTGCTGGCCCTGGTGGGCGCCGGGGCCGGCGTCGCCGTCTCCAGGCGCCGCCGGCGCGGCGTGGAGTTGGAGCCGCCCCCCGCCCGGGCGCCGGCGCCCAGGCGCCCGCCCGAGGCGCCCCGCCCGACCGTGGAGGCGCCCCCGGCCGAGCCCGCCGAGGTGGAGGCCCCGCCGCCCGAGGTCGTCGAGGCGCCCCCGGCCGAGCCGGCGGAGGTGGAGGCCCCGCCGGCGCCCGAGCCCGTCGTCCTCCCTGCCCGGCCCCGCTTCCGCGACCGGCTCACCAAGGCCCGCGGCCTGCTGGCCGGCTACTGGGCGTCGGTCCTGTCGCGGTCGGAGATCGACGCCGGGACGTGGGACGAGCTGGAGGAGGCGCTGATCCGGGCCGACGTGGGCGTGGGCCTCACCGGCTCGCTCCTCGACGAGGTCCGCACCCGGGTCAAGGCCGAGTCGATCACGACGTCGTCGCGCCTGCTGGAGGCGCTGAAGGACGACCTGGTCCAGCGCCTCGCCGAGGGGGACCGCTCGCTGCGGATCGAGCCGGGGGCGCCCACCGTGTGGCTGTTCGTGGGCGTCAACGGCGTGGGCAAGACCACCACCATCGGCAAGCTGGGCCTGCGGGAGGCGGCCGCCGGCCGCAAGGTGGTCATGGCGGCGGGCGACACCTTCCGGGCGGCGGCGGCCGAGCAGCTCGGCCTGTGGGCCGAGCGGGTGGGCGCCGACCTGGTGCGCGGCGCCGAGGGGGGCGACCCCGGCTCGGTGGTGTTCGACGCCGTGGAGCGGGCCGCCGCCCGGGGCGCCGACCTGGTGCTGGCCGACACCGCCGGCCGCCTGCACACCAAGGTCAACCTGATGGAGGAGCTGAAGAAGGTGCGCCGCGTGGCCGAGCGGCCCCCGGCCCGGCTCACCGAGGTCCTCCTGGTGATCGACGCCACCACCGGCCAGAACGGCCTGGTCCAGGCCCGCCAGTTCACCGAGGCGGTGGACGTGACCGGCGTGGTGCTCACCAAGCTGGACGGGACGGCCAAGGGCGGGATCGCCCTGGCCATCGCCTGCGAGATGGGGCTGCCCATCAAGCTGGTCGGCCTGGGCGAGCAGCCCCAGGACCTGGTGGACTTCGACCCCCGGGAGTTCGTGGACGCCCTGTTCTCCTGAGTCGGGAACCGGGGGGGCGGCCGGGGCGTCCAACGGGCATGCGCACCCGTGCCTCGACCCTCACCACCGTCACCCTGTTCGCGGTGGCCGTCGCCCTGCTGGCGTTCGTGGCCGGCCGGGGCGGCGACCCGGGGCTGGTGAAGCTGCCGGCGGGTCCCTTGGCCACCGGCGAGGTGGCCGACGCCACCGCCGCCCGCAGCTCGCTCATGGCGCCGGCGGCGGGCGGCGTGGAGTACCGGCTGGCCGGCGAGGCGCCCGCCCTGCCGTCGTCGGCGCCCGCCTACCGCCTCCGCCCCACCGCCACCGCCGCCGACGTGGCCCGCCTGGCCCGCGCCCTGGGCCTCGGCGGCGAGGTGCGGGAGGTCGACGGCGCCTGGGCCGTCCGCGACGGCGACCGCGAGCTGCGGGTGGAGCGGGGGGCGCCGGCCCAGCCCTGGTACC
>JBKHXC010000372.1:0-2167 GCA_046566225.1 Acidimicrobiia bacterium | reverse complement strand
GTCGGTCCTCATCGCGCCGCCGTCGCGTCGGGGGCGGCGCCGGCGCGGGCCAGGCGGCGGCGGTCGGTGGTGGCGCTGTCGCGCACCCACATGACGGCGTGGCCGTCGCTGCGCGTCAGCCTCCAGCCCGTGGCGGCCAGGGCGGCGGAGACCGAGGCAACGGGCCGGCCCCGGCTGAAGGCGACCTCATGGCGGGCGGGGTCGTAGACCACCTCCATGCGCCGCCCGCCCCAGGTGCCGGCCGGCTCGGCCACCGTGCCCGCCCCGCAGGCGGCCGGCGCGTCGTCGGCGCGAAGGGGGCGCAGGTAGGGGGTCATCGGGTTCCTCCGTCGGAGTCGTGCCGCGGGCGGGCGGCGGGGAGCTGGCGGTAGCGGACGACCCGGCGCCACCTCACCCCTGACGCCCGTGTGGCCACCCGCACCTCGGCGTGGACGGCATCAGCGGGCGTGGCGGCCACGGCCACCCAGGCGGCGGGGTCGACGATGGAACCGGTTTGGACGACGACGGTGCGCAGCCGGGGCCACACGTCCCTGGCGCTTCGATCGGCGGCCGTCATGCGATGCGGGGGCGGCGGGGACGGGTGCAGGCCGGGCGCTCAAGGCGGTCGAGGCGGTGGCGCAGGGCGGCCATCCGGTCGCGGACCCACAGCGACGACTCGCCGTCGCCCTGGGCCAGCACGAAGCCGGTCGCCGCCAGGCCGCCGGTGAGGCGACCGTCGAGCCAGCCCCGCACCATGGCCACGTCGTGGCGGTCGGGGTCGTAGACGACCTCGCAGTTCCGGCCGTTCCACACGCCGGCGGGTGAAGCGATGTGGCCGGGCGGGCAGGGAGCGGGGGGCTCGCCCTCGGGGGCGGCGGGGCGCAGGTAGGGGTCGGGCATCAGGCCTCCTCGGGGGCGGGCAGGGGCAGGCCGGGCGCGGGGCGGTGGCGGGCCCGTCGTGATAGGCGCCGCTCCGACCACCACGGCAGGGCCCGAACGTGGGCGGGCGGGAGGGTCCCGTGCACGAGCAGGGCGTCGCCCGGGCGCATCTGGCGGGCCATGTGCGGCGGCACCAGCGGCTCGCGCGACGTGGAGTGCTGGGTCGAGTGGCGGGCGCCCTCGGCGTCGGTGCGGCTGCGGGTCTCCACCTCCACGTCGCCCAGCACGGCGCCCAGGTAGCGGAACGCCGCGGGGTCGGACAGGCCGGTGAAGAACAGCTTCGACAGGTGGTTGGTGAGGATGGTGTCGGCCTGGCGGCCGTAGGCGGCCTCCAGCTGGGCGACCGACTGCCAGATGGTGACCAGCACCACGCCCAGGCCGGCCAGGGTGGAGGCGTAGGTGGGCAGCGAGCGCAGCGGGGTGTTGCCCGCCTCGTCGATGACGACGAGCAGGGGCGGGTCGAGGGGCTTGCCATCAGCCGCCACCTTGAGGAACACCTGCTTGACCAGGTCGTTGAGCAGGCCGCCGAAGGCGGGCGCCAGGCGGGCCTGGTCCTCTACCGGGGCGCACAGGTAGACGGTGTTGGGGCCGGAAAGAAGCCAGTCGAGGCTCAGGCGGGGGCCCCGGGCGGCGGCCGCCACCCCGGGGTCGGCCCACGGCCACACCACCGTCTGGGCGGTGGCGTAGACGGACGAGCGGGTCTCCTCCTCCAGCGACCAGATGCCCATGAGGGCCTGGGCCGCCCGCGCGGCGCCGTCCTTGACGGCCTGGTCGGGCGAGGCCAGCAGGCGGTCGAGGGTGGAGCGCACGTCGCCCCGGGAATCTTCGGTGGGCCGGTCCTGGACCATGACCCACTCGCACACCCGGGCCATGTCGACCCCCGAGGCGGCCGCCGTGAACAGCAGGCCGGACAGGAGGATCTCGGCCTGGGCCAGCCAGAAGTCGACGCCCCCCTTGACGCTGTCGCCCGACGGCGCCGCCTCGCTCAGGGCCCGAGCTGCCCGCTGGGCTCCCAGGACGGTCCCCGCCGCCCGCAGGGGCGACCACACCGCCGAGGCCGACCCGGTGGTGTCGGTGGGGTCGTAGACAGCGACGGTGCCCAACGTGGCCCGCCAGCCCGAGGTGGTGGCCAGGAGGTCGGCCTTGACCGACGACAGCACGGCCGGCCCCTCCCAGCACAAGATCCCGCTCACCGCGGCCGTGGTCTTGCCCGACCGGGAGGGACCGATGAGCGCCACCGCCCCCCGGT
>JBKHXC010000371.1:0-2991 GCA_046566225.1 Acidimicrobiia bacterium | reverse complement strand
GTCCGAGGCCCGAGCGGGCGGCGACGATCCCCGCCATGGGGCTGCGCTGCACCACCACCGCCGCGAAGCGGGCGCCGAGGGGTCCCGACGTCGCCCGGGCGGCGAGGAAGTGGGTCACGCTGGTGAGGCAGAAGTCCGACCGGCCCGCCGCCACCCTGCGGACGTTCTCCGGGCCGGGGGCGGGATCGAGGATCTCGACGTCGAGCCCGTACGAGGCGAACAGACCGCTCGCCCCCGCCGCCAGGAACGGCAGGTGGTAGCCGGGCAGTCAGCCGGGGCAGTACAGGCTCAGCCGCACCCGGTCTCCGCCCAGTCCCACCCGCCTCACCCCTTCCGTGCCACCCGACTGACTACCCGAATCCGACCACCTGCGCAATAGGTGCCCTCGGCATCTACCGGCGCCGGTGGCGCTCCGGCCCGCCGCCGGCCCGCGCCCGGACGCCCGTACCCACCGCCGGCGCCGGCGGCCCGGCGCGACGGAGCCCGCCCGCCCCGGTCGACCGCCCGGCCCGAGGCCGGCGCCCGCCCCTACGCTGCACGCCGTGAGCCGGCTGGAGCGCGTGGACCGGGTGCGGGCCCGGATGGGGGAGCTGGGCGTGGACGCCCTGCTGCTGTCCCTGGGCGCCGACCTGCCCTGGCTCACCGGCTACCAGGCCATGCCGCTGGAGCGGCTGACCATGCTCGTGCTGCCGGCCGACGGCGACGCCACCCTGGTGGTCCCCCGCCTGGAGGCGCCCCGGGTCGCCCACGACCCGGCCCTGTTCGGTCTCCGCCCGTGGGAGGAGACGGAGGACCCGGTGGCCGTGGTCGCCGGCCTGGTCGGCCCCCGCTCCACGCTGGCGGTGTCGGACCGGGCGTGGGCCACCTTCGTCCTCCAGCTCCAGGCGTCGCTGCCCGGCGCCCGGTGGATGGCCGCCTCCCACGTCACCGGGCCGCTGCGGGCCGTGAAGGACCCCGAGGAGGTGGCGGCCCTGCGCCGGGCGGCGGCGGCCGCCGACCGGGTGGCGGCCGCCCTGGTCGGCGGCGACATCGCCCTCGTCGGGCGCAGCGAGGCCGAGGTGGCGGCCGAGCTGTCCGACCGGCTGCGGGCCGAGGGCCACGACCGGGTCAACTTCGCCATCGTCGGCAGCGGCCCGAACTCGGCCAGCCCCCACCACGAGCCGGGCGCCCGCCCCATCGGGGCGGGCGAGGCGGTGGTGTGCGACTTCGGCGGCACCCTGGACGGCTACTGCTCGGACACCACCCGCACGGTGGTCACCGGCCCGCCGCCCCCCGAGCTGCGCGACGTGTACGCCACCGTCCAGCGGGCCCAGGCCGCGGCGGTGGAGGCGGCGGTGGTGGGGACGCCGTGCGAGGACGTCGACGCGGTGGCCCGCCGCATCATCGAGGAGGCGGGGTACGGGCCGCAGTTCGTGCACCGCACCGGGCACGGCATCGGCCTGGAGGAGCACGAGGAGCCCTACCTGGTCGGCGGCAACTGCCAGGCGCTGGTCCCCGGCCACGCCTTCTCCGTGGAGCCCGGCATCTACGTCGAGGGGCGCTGGGGCGTGCGCATCGAGGACGTCGTCGTGGCCACCGAGTGGGGCCCCGAGCCGCTCAACACGGTGTCGCGCGACCCGGCCGTCGTGGGCTGAGATGGACCTGGGGCTGGGCGGGCGGGTCGCCCTGGTCACGGCGTCGTCGAAGGGCCTGGGCCGGGCGTGCGCCGAGGCCCTGGCCGCCGAGGGCGCCCGGGTGGCGATCTGCGCCCGGGGCGAGGAGGCGCTGCGGGCGGCGGAGGCCGCCCTGGCCGAGCGGGGCGCCGACGTGCTGGCCATGGTCGACGACGTGACCGACCCGGCGGCGCCCGCCCGGCTGGTGGAGGCGACGGTGGGCCGCTTCGGGTCCCTTGACGTGCTGGTCGCCAACGCCGGCGGCCCGCCCCCGGCCCGGGCCCTGGACGTGGACGACGACCAATTGCTGGGCGCCCTCAACGCCAACCTGCTGACGTCGGTCCGGCTGGTCCGCCACGCCGTCCCCCACATGCGCTCCGGCGGGTGGGGCCGCATCTGCCTGGTCCTGTCCTACTTCGTGCGCCAACCGGCCGGGCACCTGGCCCTGTCCAACACGGCGCGCACCGGGCTGTGGGCGTGGGCCAAGACGGCGGCGGCCGACCTGGTGGGCGACGGCATCACCCTCAACGCCGCCCTCCCCGGCCCCCACGCCACCGAGCGCATGCGGGAGCTGGGAGGGACCGGCTCCCTGGCCGACCCGGCCGACTTCGGCCGCGTGGTGGCGTTCCTGTGCTCGGAGCCGGCCCGGAACGTGAGCGGCGCGGCGTTGACGGTGGACGGGGCCACCACCACCGCCCTGTCCCTGTCGTGACGCCCGTCGCCGCCACCCCCGGGGCCGGCGTCCCGGCACCCCGAGCCGGCGCCCGGCCGCCCCTACCGGGCGCCGGAGCGGCCCGGCGGGGCCGGGGGCGGCCGTGATCCGCCTCGACGCCGCCACCGTGCTCGTGCAGTGGGCCACCGGCGGCCTGCTGTTCCTGTGGGTGACCACCCGCCGCCGCCAGGTGGGCATCGGCTACGGCTGGCTGCTGCGGGCGACCTACCTGGCGATGGCGCTCGGGTCGCTGGCGGTGGCCCGGATCGTCGGCCCCGTGCCGGTGCGGGACGCCTTCGCCGCCCTCATGGCGGCGGCGGCCGGCGGGGCCCTGGTCCTGTCGGTGGTGCGGCGGCGGGCCGGGGTGGCGGGCGAGCGGGCCCGCCGCCGGCGCCGCACCGCCCGGGTGGCGGCCATGACCGGGATCGAGCGCGGGGCCCGCGGGCCCGACGCCTCCGTGCCCGAGTTCCCCCCGGCGGCCGACCTGGTCGCCCCGCTGCTGGGCGTGGTCGCCTGCGTGGCCGGCGGCCTGGACGCCGGCGGGCCCGCCGCCCTGGCCGTGGTGCGGACGCTCGTCGGCGCCGCCTTCCTGGGGGCGGTCACCGACGCCATGCTCCTCGGCCACTG
>JBKHXC010000370.1:0-4749 GCA_046566225.1 Acidimicrobiia bacterium | reverse complement strand
ACCCACGGCGTGCCCCGCCACGACGTGCGGGCCGGCTCGCTGGCCCTGGTGCGCAGCGTGCAGTACCTGGCCCCCGGCGTCGTCCTGGCCGTGGTCGACCCCGGCGTCGGCACCGACCGCCGGGCCGTGGCCGTGGAGGTGGCCGGCGGCGAGGCCGTCTTCGTGGGGCCCGACAACGGCCTGCTGGCGCCGGCCGTCGCCCTCCTGGGCGGCGCCACCCGGGCCGTCGAGCTCACCAACGCCGACTACCAGCTGCCCGCCCCCGGCCCCACCTTCGCCGGCCGCGACGTGTTCGCCCCCGCCGCCGCCCACCTCTGCCACGGCGTCGACCCCGCCGAGCTCGGGCCCGAGGTGGAACCGGTCACCCTGCGCCCCGGCATCCTGCCCCTCAGCCGGGAGGAGGAGGGCCGCCTGGTCGGCGAGGTCCTGTGGGTGGACGGGTTCGGCAACGTGCAGCTCAACGTCGCCCCCGACGAGATCGAGGCCCTGGGCGACCGGGTCACCCTGCGCTGGGGCGCCGACCAGGTCCGCACCGCCCGGCGGGCGGCCGCCTACGGCGCCCTCAAGGGCGGCGAGGTGGGCCTGGTGGTCGATTCCTACGGGCTGGTGTCGGTGGCCCTCGACCGCCGCTCGGCGTCCGAGGAGCTGCGGCTGCGGCCCGGCGACGCCGTCACCCTGGAGGCCCCATGAGACCCGGTACCACCGTCGTGGTCGTGCTGCTGCTGGCCCTGATCCTGGGCGCCGCCCTGGTCCAGTTCCTCCTCCTGGCCTGACCGGGGCCGCGCGCCGGCCGCCACTTTGTGAACGTGCGCACGAAGTCGGTAGCATGGCGCCGTGGCTGACCGAGGCCGACGGCGCATCCCGGAGGCCACCGTCGCCCGCCTGCCCGTGTACCTGCGCAGCCTCTACGAGCTGGCCGACGGCCCGGGCACCATCTCCTCCGAGCGCCTGGCCGAGATGTCGGGCGTCAACGCCGCCAAGGTGCGCAAGGACCTGTCCTACCTCGGCTCCTACGGCACCCGGGGAGTGGGCTACGAGGTGGAGTACCTGCTCTACCAGATCAGCCGCGAGCTGGGCCTCACCCAGGACTGGCCGGTCGCCATCGTGGGGCTGGGCAACCTGGGCCACGCCCCGGCCAACTACCGCGGCTTCATGGCCCGGGGGTTCCGCATCGTGGCCCTCTTCGACGCCGACCCGGCCAAGGTGGGCGAGCGGGTGGGCGACCTCATCGTGTGCCACATCGACGAGCTGCCCGAGGTGACCCGGACCGAGGAGCTGGCCATCGGCGTCGTCGCCACCCCGGCCGCCGCCGCCCAGGACGTGGCCGACCGGCTCGTCGCCGTGGGCATCGGCTCCATCCTCAACTTCGCCCCGGTGGTTCTGACCGTGCCGCCCCACGTGTCGGTCCGCAAGGTCGACCTGTCCATCGAGCTGCAGATCCTGTCCTTCTACCAGCAGCGCCGTCCCCCTGCCGCCGCCGCCGGCGAGGCGGGCCCGACGGGCACCGCTTCCTGATGCTTCGACCTCATTCGCTCGCTTCGTTCACTCCATTCGCGCCGCCTCCGCCCTGTCATCCTTCGCCAGGACGCTAGGGAGCCCGCCGTGCCCGTCGACGCCCCCCTCTACCCGGTCAACCTGGTGGTCGCCGGCCGGCGCTGCCTGGTGGTGGGCGGCGGGCCGGTGGCGGCCCGCAAGGCCCAGGGGCTGGCGTCGTGCGGGGCGGTCGTGCACGTGGTGGCCACCGCCGTGGGCGCCGAGGTGCGGGCCCTGGCCGGCGCCGGGGTGAGCTGGGAGCAGCGCTCGTACCGGCGGGGCGAGGTGGCCGGGTACCGGCTGGCGGTGACCGCCACCGGCGTCGCCGAGGTGGACGGCGCCGTGTTCGCCGACGGGGAGGCGGCCGGGGTGTGGGTCAACAGCGCCGACGACCCCGACCGCTGCTCGTTCACCCTGCCCGCCGTGGTGCGCCGCGGCCCGGTGGTCGTCGCCGTGTCCACCGGCGGCCACAGCCCGGCCCTGGCCGCCTGGCTCAGGGAGCGCCTGGCCGCCGACATCGGCCCCGAGTACGAGGTGCTGGCCGCCCTGCTGTCGGAGGAGCGCGATGCTGTGAGGGCGGCCGGCCGGTCCACCGAGGACGTCGACTGGCGGAAGGCCCTGGAGTCCGACATGCTCGACCTCATCCGCTCCGGCCACGTCCAGCAAGCGAAGGAGCGCCTCCAGGCGTGTCTGTCCTCGTCGTAGGCCTGAACCACCGCAGCGTCCCCCTCGAGGTCCTCGAGCGGATGACGGTGAGCGACGCCCGCCTGCCCAAGGCGCTGGCCGACCTGCGGTCGCGGGAGAACCTCGACGAGGTGGTGGTGCTCTCCACCTGCATGCGCACCGAGGTGTACGCCACCGCCGAGCGCTTCCACGGCGCGGTGGTGGACGTGCGCAATTTCCTGTGCGAGCTGGGCCATGCCGCCCCCGAGGACGTCTCCGACCACCTGTACTCCTACTGGGAGGAGGCGGCCACCGCCCACCTGTTCCGGGTGGTGTCCGGCCTCGACTCGGCGGTGGTGGGCGAGAGCGAGGTCCAGGGCCAGGTGCGCGCCGCCTGGGAGAGGGCGGCGTGCGAGGGCGCCTCGGGGCCGGTCCTGGGCCGGCTGTTCCGCCACGCCGTCGAGGTGGGCAAGCGGGCCCGGTCGGAGACGGCCATCGGCCGGGGCACCACCTCGGTGTCCCAGGCCGCCGTCGAGATGGCGGCCCGGCGCCTGGGCACGCTCCGGGGCCGGCGCATCCTGGTCCTCGGCGCCGGCGACATGGGCGAGGGCATGGCCGTCACCCTGGCCGCCACGCCCGGGCTGGCCGACGTCATGGTCGCCAACCGCAGCTGGGCCGGCGCCGTCGCCCTCGCCTCCCGGGTGGGTGGCCGGCCGGTGGAGCTGGGGGCCCTGGGGGCGGCGCTGGAGGAGGCCGACCTCCTGCTCACCTCCACCGCCTCGCCCACCGTGCTGCTCAACGCCGAGGACCTCGAGCCGGTGATGGCCGCCCGGCCCCACCGGCCGCTGCTGGTCGTGGACGTCGCCGTGCCCCGCGACGTGGCGGCCGACGTGGCCGGCGTTCCCGGCGTCACCCTGCTCGACATGGACGACCTGCGGGCCTTCGCCGAGGTGGGCCTGGCCGGGCGGCGGCGCGAGATCGACCGGGTGCAGGCCATCGTCGACGACGAGGTCGAGCGGTACACGGCGGCGTCGACCGCCCGCCAGCTGGCGCCCCTGGTGGTGGCGCTGCGCCGGCGGGCCGAGGACCTGCGCCTGGCCGAGCTGGAGCGCTACGCCGCCCGCCTGGAGGGCCTGGACCCCGCCGAGCGGGAGGCCGTCGAGGCGCTCACCCGGTCGCTGCTGGCCAAGGTGCTGCACGAGCCGACGGTGCGGGTCAAGGCGGCGGCCGGCTCGACCTCGGGCGAGCGGCTGGCCTCGGCCCTGCGGGCCCTGTTCGACCTCTAGTGCGTCGACCTCGTTCATTCGCTTCGCTCACTCCGTTCGGGCGCTAGTGCTGCGGGCGGCGACCCGGGGGAGCGAGCTGGCCCTGGCCCAGACCCGGTCGGTCGGCCGCCACCTGGGGGAGCCGGTGGAGGAGGTGGTGGTGTCCACCCTGGGCGACCGCCGGGCCGACGTCCCCATCTGGGAGATGGGCGGGCGGGGCGTGTTCGTCAAGGAGGTGCAGGCGGCCGTGCTCGACGGCCGGGCCGACCTCGCCGTCCACTCGGCCAAGGACCTGCCGTCGTCCCCCCCGGCCGGCCTCGTCCTGGCCGCCGTGCTGGAGCGGGGGGACCCCCGCGACGCGCTGGTCGGCGCCGCCCTGGGCGACCTCCCCACCGGCGCCCACGTGGCCACCGGCTCGGTGCGCCGCCGGGCCCAGCTCGCCTCGCTCCGGCCCGACCTGTCCTTCGTCAGCCTGCGGGGCAACATCCGCACCCGCCTGGCCAAGGCCGCCGGCTTCGACGCCGTCGTGGTGGCGGCCGCCGCCCTGGCCCGGCTGGGCCTGTCCCACCTGGCGGCCGAGGTCCTCGACCCGTCGGTCCTGCTGCCCCAGGTCGGCCAGGGCGCCATCGCCGTGGAGGCGCGGGAGGGCGACGAGGCCGTGATCGGCGCCCTGGCCGCCCTCGAGCACGGCCCCAGCCGGCGGGCGGTGGACGCCGAGCGCGCCTACCTGCGCCGCCTGGGGGGCGGCTGCGACCTGCCGGTGGCCGCCCACGCCACCGTGGGCCCCGGCGGCGACGTGTCGCTGACCGCCATGCTCGCCAGCCTCGACGGCCACATCGTCCTGTCCGCCTCCGGCTCGGGCGACGACCCCGAGGCCCTGGGCGCCGCCCTGGCCGCCCGCCTGCTCGACGAGTCCGGCGGCGCCTGGCTGCTGGAGAGCCTGCGGGGGCTGGCGTGACGGCCGCCGGCGACCCCGCCGGAGTGCGGCGGTGACCGTCTACCTGGTCGGGGCCGGGCCCGGCGACCCCGGGCTGCTGACCGTGCGGGGCGCCGAGGTGCTGGCCCGGGCCGACGTGGTGGTGCACGACCGCCTGGCCAGCTCGTCGCTGCTCGACCTGGCGCCGCCGGCCGCCGAGCGCGTCGACGTGGGCAAGCGCCCGGGCGGCCCCGTCGACCAGGAGGCGATCAACCGGCTGCTGGTGGAGCGGGGCGGGGCGGGCCTGGAGGTGGTGCGGCTCAAGGGCGGCGACCCCTTCGTGTTCGGCCGGGGGGGCGAGGAGGCCCTGGC
>JBKHXC010000369.1:0-1710 GCA_046566225.1 Acidimicrobiia bacterium | reverse complement strand
ACACGGCGGCGCCGTGGCCGTAGGGGTCGGCCACGTCGTCGCCGGCGGAGCCGCCCAGCAGGTCGGCCCGCTCCCGGCCGGCGTGCACCTTGGCCAGCCACTCGTCGAAGGGCTGGCCGGGGCTGCGGGCGCCCACCGCCTCGCCCCGTCGCACCAGCTCCTTGAGGGTGAACGCCCGCGGCCACAGCCCGGCGTCGAGGGCCACCGCGTGGCGGACGTGCTCGCGGGCCAGGCCGAGCACCAGGTCGGCGGCGCCGGCCATGGCCGGCGTCAGCACCCGGCTGCGGTGGGCGGAGGCGTCGAGGCCCAGGGCGGCCAGGGCGGCCAGGCTCTCCGAGGTGGCCGGCGCCCCCTCCCAGAGCCGGCCGGCCGACGACACGGTGGCATCCACCCCCACGCCGGCGAGGCGGCGCCGGAGGAAGGCCTCGACCATGGGGGATCGGCAGATGTTGCCGGTGCAGAGGACCAGGACGTCGATGGCGCGGAGTCTAGGTGGGGCGCCCCCGGGGCGGCCCGATGGCGACCACCGCTCAGCCGGCGGCGGCGAGCACCTCGTCCCACGGGATGCGCCCGTCGCGCAGCAGCTTGGGCTGGGCGCCGGTGCAGTCCACGACCGTCGAGGGGGCCCCCGTGCACGGCCCGCCGTCGAGCACGACGGCCACGGCGTCGCCGAACACCGCCGCCACCTCGGCGGCGGTGGTGGCGGTGGGCTCGCCGTGGCGGTTGGCGCTGGTGGTGGCGATCGGCCCGTAGGCCCGGCACAGGGCCAGGGGGACGGGGTGGGCCGGGCAGCGCAGCCCCACGGTGGCGTCGTCGGCCCCCAGGTCGGCCACCAGGTCGGGGCTGCGGGGCAGGACCACGGTCAGCGCGCCGGGCCAGAACCGGGCCATCAGCCCCCGGGCGGCGTCGGGCACGGCGGTGGCCAGCGACAGGGCCTGCTCCTCGTCGGCCACCAGCACGGGCAGCTCCATCTCCCGCGGCCGGCGCTTGAGCAGGAACAGCCGGTCGGCGCCGCCGGTGGAGAAGGGGTCGGCGGCCAGCCCGTAGACGGTGTCGGTGGGCACGGCCACGACCTGGCCGGCGGCCAGGGCCCTGACCGCCTGCGCGACCGCCGGGGCGGGCGCCGGGTCTCCGAAGGCGGGCACGATCGCCACCGCCTCAGACCCTAGCCACCAGGGTGCGAGCCCGGCCGGCCAGGTCGGTGAGGACCTCGGCCTCGGCGAAGCCGGCGTCGAGGGCCAGGGCGGTGGCGGCGGCCCGCTGGTGGGGGGCGATCTCCACGACCAGCGCGCCGGGGCGGGCCAGCCACGCCGGCGCCCCGGCCACCACGGCCTCGATCTGCTCCAGCCCGGTGGGGCCGGCGACGAGGGCGGACAGGGGCTCCCAGCGGGCGACCTCGGGCGGCAGGTCGTCGACCTCGCCCTCGGCGACGTACGGCGGGTTCGAGACCACCACGTCCACCTGGCCCCGCAGGATGGCAGGGAGGGGCTCGAACCACGAGCCCTCGACCAGCCGCACGGCGGCGCCGGCCCGCCCCAGGCCGGCGGCGTTGGCCCGGGCCACGGCCACCGCCCCGGGCGAGCGGTCGACGCCCCACACCTCCACGCCCGGCATCTCCCGGGCGATCGACAGGGCGATGGCGCCCGACCCCGTGCCCAGGTCGACGGCCAGCGGCGAGCGGGGCGCCAGCCGGCGCAGCTCCCCCAGGGC
>JBKHXC010000368.1:0-20835 GCA_046566225.1 Acidimicrobiia bacterium | reverse complement strand
CCGCCTCCGGCCCATCGTCGCGGCGGTCGCTCCGGTGGCGGGAGGGGCCGGTGGCGCAGGGGCCACCGCCGGCGCCCGTAGAGTTTGACGGTGCGCCTGGCCGCCCTGGACCTGGGGAGCAACTCGTTCCACCTGCTCGTGGCCGAGTCCCGCCCCGACGGGTCGTTCGTGCCGGTGCTGCGGGAGAAGGAGATGCTGCGCCTGGGCGAGGTGGTGGCCCGCACCGGCCGGCTGGGCGAGGAGGCGGGCGAGCGGGCGCTGGAGGCGGTGCGCCGGTTCCGGGCCCTGGCCGAGGCCGCCGGCGTGGACGACGTGGTGGCCTGCGCCACCAGCGCCATCCGGGAGGCGGACGACGGGGCCGAGCTGGTGGACCGGCTGCGGGCCGAGGCCGGTGTGGACGTGCGGGTCATCAGCGGCCGGGAGGAGGCGGCGCTCATCTTCCGGGCCGTCCAGGCCAGCGTCCTCATCGACCCCGGGCCGGCGCTGTCGCTCGACCTCGGCGGCGGCAGCCTGGAGGTCGTCGTGGGCGACGCCTCCTCCATGCGGTGGTCGGCCAGCCTCAAGCTGGGCGTCGGCCGGCTGACCGCCGAGCTGGTCCGCAACGACCCCCCCAAGGCGGGCGACCTGCGGCGGCTGCGCAAGCGCATGGTGTCGGTGCTCGAGCCCGTCGCCGCCCGGGTCGCGGAGATGGAGCCGGCGCTGCTGGTGGGCACCAGCGGCACGTTCTGTGACCTCGCCCGCCTGGTCGCCGCCCGGGAGACCGGCGCCGTCCCCATCTCGGTCAACCAGCTCCACGTGGGCCGGGCGGCCCTGGAGTCGCTGCACGAGGACCTGGTGGCCCAGACGGCGTCGCAGCGCCGCAAGCTCGCCGGCCTGGACGCCCGCCGGGCCGAGCTGGTGCCGGCCGGCTCGCTGCTGGCCGTGGTCGCCCTGGAGCTGTTCGGCTTCGACGAGATGGTGGTGGGGGAGTGGGCCCTGCGCGAGGGGATGGTCCTCGACGCCCTGGGCCACGCCGACGACCCCGACCGCTCCGGCGACCCCCGGGTCATGCGGGCCGCCTCGGTCCTCGACCTGTGCCGGCGCTGCGGCTGGCGGGAGGACCACTCCCGCCAGGTGGCCCGCCTGGCCCTGCGCCTCTTCGACGGCACGGCCGTGCTGCACGGGCTCTCCGACCACCACCGGGAGCTGCTCGAGCACGCCGCCCTGCTCCACGACATCGGCGAGCACGTCTCGGGCGAGGGGCACCACAAGCACACCGCCTACCTGATCCAGCACGGGCGCCTGCGCGGCTTCTCGCCCCAGGAGGTGCTGGTCCTCGCCACCCTGGGCCGGTACCACCGCCAGGGCGAGCCCAAGGCCTCGTTCGAGCCGTACGCCGCCATCGACGCCGACGAGCGCCCGGCCGTGCGGTTCCTGACCGCCCTCCTCCAGGTCGCCGACGGCCTGGACCGGGCCCACGCCGGCGCCGTGGAGGACGTCGACGTCGCCATCGGCGACGACCGCATCGAGCTCCGGGTCCGGGCCAGCACCGACGCCGACCTGGAGCTGTGGGGCGCCCGCCGCAAGCGGGCCCTGTTCGAGCAGGTGACCGGCCGGCGCCTGGAGCTGGAGGTGGCCGAGGCGCCCGCCGGCCTCCCCTGGCAGGAGCGCCGGGGGGCCTGAGCCGACGGGAGGGGCGCCCGGTTGCGCCCGCCCATCTTCATGGGCCAGAATCCATATGGATGTCGACGCATGTGGATAACGGCCCGGGTCACCGTCGCCCCGCCGGGCCCCCCGCCGTGGTGCGGGCCCTGGCCGAGCCGCTGCGCTGGCGCATCGTGGAGGCGCTGGCCGCCGAGGAGCTCTGCGTCTGCCACCTGGCCGCCGACCTGGGCGTGGACCAGCCCTCGGTCAGCCACCACCTGCGGGTGCTGCGCGAGGCCGGCCTGGTCGAGGGCGAGCGCTACCGGTACTGGACCTACTACCGCCTGGCGCCCGACCCTCTCGCCGCCCTGGCCGACCGCCTGGGCGCCCTGGCCGCCGCCGCCCCGCCGCCCGGCGCCGCCCGCCGGCCGTGCTGCTGAGGGCCGGGCGGTGACCGCCCGCCACCCGGCCGGGCTCGGCCGGCGGGCGCTGGCCGAGCTGGTCGGCACCGCCTTCCTGCTGGCCGCCGTGGTCGGGTCGGGCATCGCCGCCCAGCGGCTGTCGCCGGGCGACGCCGGCCTCCAGCTGCTGGAGAGCGCGGTGGCCACCGCCGCCGCCCTGGTGGCCGTCATCCTCGCCGTCGGCCCGGTGTCGGGGGCGCACCTGAACCCGGCCGTCACCCTGGCCACCGCCGCCCTGGGCGGCCTGCGGGCGGGGGAGGCGGCCGCCTACGTGGCCGCCCAGGTGGCCGGCGGCGCCCTGGGCGCCGTCGTCGCCAACCTCATGTTCGAGCTGGCGGCGGTGGACCTGGCCACCACCGCCCGCAGCTCGCCCGGGCTGTGGCTGAGCGAGGTGGTGGCCACCCTGGGGCTGGTGCTGGTCGTCCTCGGCGTGGCCCGGTCGGGCCGGGCGTCGGCCGCCGCCTTCGCCGTGGGCGGCTACATCGGCGCCGCCTACCTGTTCACGCCGTCCACCTCGGTGGCCAACCCGGCGGCCACCGCGGCCCGCACGCTCTCGGACACCCTCTCGGGCATCCGGCCGTCGTCGGCCCCCGCGTTCATCGCCGCCCAGCTCGCCGGGGCGGGGCTGGCGGTGGCCGTGGCCCGCGCGCTGTACCCCTCGGTCGCCGACGCCGCCTCCGAGGCGGTGGTGCCCCGCTAGGAGTCGGCGGTGGGCGGCGGCGGTCCCCCGGCGGCGGCGGAGGCCCGGTGAGCGCGGTCCCCGAGGTGCTGTTCGTCTGCGACCACACCGCCGGGCGCAGCCAGATGGCCGCCGCCCTCCTCAGGCACCACGGCGCCGGCCGGGTGCGGGTGCGCTCGGCCGGCAGCGCCCCGGCGGCCGAGCTCAACCCGGCGGTGGTGGAGGCCATGGCCGAGGTCGGCATCGACCTGTCCGCGGCGTTCCCCGGGCGCCTCACCGACGAGGCGGTGCGGGAGGCCGACGTGGTGGTCACCATGGGCTGCGGCGACGCCTGCCCCTTCTACGCCGGCAGGCGCTACCTGGACTGGGAGCTGGACGACCCCGCCGGCCGGGGCGTGGAGGAGGTGCGGCCCATCCGCGACGAGATCGAGCGCCGGGTGCTGGGGCTGCTGGAGGAGCTGGCCCGGCCCGGGAGGTGACGGCGGCGGATCGCCATCCCCCGTTCGCCGCCGGTTCACCGGCCGGCGGCGGGACCGCCACCTCGGCTCCCTACCGTGCCCGTGGCCGGCGCGGCCGACCCCTGCCTCGACGCGAACGGAGACCCTCGTGGCCGGACTGGGCGCCACCGAGCTGCTCATCGTCCTCGGGATCGTGATCGTCCTCTTCGGCGGCTCCAAGCTGCCGTCGCTGGCCCGCTCGCTGGGCACGGCGCGGCGGGAGTTCCACCAGGGACAGGTCGACGCCGTGGCCCCGCCCGAGCCTCCGGAGGCGGCGTAGCGGTGGGCCGGCCGCCGTGGTGGCCGGGCGCCGCCGCGGCCGTCGTGCGCGCCCTGGCATCGCTGCGGCCCACCGCCTGGCCGCCGCACGAGGCGGCGCGCTTCCGGCCCGGTCCGGGACCGGGTCCCGCGGCCCCCGGGGCGGCCGCCGACCGTCTGCGGCGCGGCGGCGGTGACGCCTCACCCGTGTCGACGTGACCGCTGGGCGCCACGCCCCGGGCGTCCACCACGGCGCCCGGCCCGGCTGGCATGGTGGGCCGCATGACCAGGCTGCTCCCGCCGGCCGGCGGCCGGAACCGGCGGTGACCACCGTCGCGTCGCCGGCCAAGACCGTCGTCGTCGACACCTCGGTGCTGGTCGCCGACCCGGGGGCCATCGGCGAGTTCCACGGGTGCGCGGTGCGGATCCCCTTCACGGTGATCGAGGAGCTGGACAAGCTCAAGGGCCGGCCCGACGGCGTGGGCGCCGCCGCCCGCGACGCCCTGCGGCGGATCGAGGCCCTGCGGGTGGGCGCCGGCGGGTCGCTGGTGGACCCCGTCCCCCTCGACCACGCCGGGACGCTGGCCGTGGTGCTCAACGGCCTCGACCCCTCGCCCGCCGACCGCCACCACCTCGACCCGTCGGTGCCGGACAACCGCATCATCGCCGCCGCCCTGGGGATCCAGCGGGCGGGCGGGCCGGTGGAGGTGGTGTCCAACGACGCCGCCCTGCGCATCAAGGCCGGCCACCTGGGCCTGGCCGCCCGCGAGTACGTGCCGGTGCCCGCCTACGGGCGGACCACCGACTCGCCCGGCTGGCACACCGTGGGAGGGCTCGACGGCGCCCTGGTGGACCGCCTGTTCACCGAGCGGCGGGTCCCGGCCGCCGACGTGGCCGGCGCCGACGGGCTGGGCGAGAACGAGTTCGGCATCCTGCGGGCCGGCCAGCAGTCGGCCCTCACCCGGCGCAAGGGCGACACCCTGCACCTGCTGCGTCCCACCGTCGAGGCGTTCGACCTCAGGCCCCGCAACACCGAGCAGCGCCTGGCCCTCGAGCTGCTGCTCGACCCGGACGTGGCCGTGGTGGCCCTCGACGGGCCGGCGGGCACGGGCAAGACGCTGCTGGCCATCGCCGCCGGGCTGGACCAGGTGTGGAACCACCCGTCGGCCCGCCGCTACGAGCGCATGGCGATCTACCGGCCGGTGGTGGCCGTGGGACGCCAGGACCTGGGCTACCTGCCCGGCTCGCTGGACGAGAAGCTGGACCCGTGGATGGGCGCCATCCACGACGCGGTGGTCGCCATGAGCGACGGCCGGCGCAAGGCGGCCGCCGACGAGATCCTGGCCCAGGTCACGGCCGAGGGGCGCCTCACCATGGAGTCGGTTACCTACCTGCGGGGGCGATCGCTGCACGCCACCTGGGTGCTGGTGGACGAGGCCCAGAACCTGGAGCCCAGCGTGGCCAAGACGGTGCTCACCCGGGCCGCCGAGGGCACCAAGGTGGTCTTCACCGGCGACACCAGCCAGATCGACGCCCCCTTCCTGTCGGCCGAGAACAACGCCATGTCGGTGCTCACCGCCGCCTTCGGGGGCGGGCGGGGCGGCCGCCTGTTCGGGCACATCCGCCTCACCGAGGGCGAGCGCAGCCCGCTGGCCACCCTGGCCGCCACCCTGCTCTGAATCGCCTCGCAAGCAGAGCTTGCTCGGCGCGCTTGCTCCAGCCGGCGGCGCAGCCGCCGGCCTCCGCTCGTCCCCCCGGCCGGCAGCCGGGGGGCCGCCTTCGGCGGCAGGGAGCGGCCGCCGGCGATCCTCACCGTTCGCAGGCTTCCCCGCCAGGGGCGACGGGGGATCTGTGCGGGCCGGCCCCGGGCGGCGCAAGGGTTCACCCGGGCGCCGCCGGCCCGCCACCGGCGCACCACCGGGGGGGAAAGGGGCGGGTCGTACCGTCCGTCGCGACCGACGACGGAGGGAGCGACGACCATGGACCTCACCCGCAGGGCGTTCCTCGGCATGGCCGGGGCGGGACTGGTGACGGCGGCGACGACCACCCTTCCGCGGCCGGCGCGGCGTGCCTTCGCGGCGCCGGGGGCGCTACCGGCGCCGCCGTTCACCCTCGGCGTCGCCTCCGGCGAGCCGACGCCCGGCGGCATGGTCCTCTGGACCCGCCTGGCCCCCGACCCGCTGGCTCCCGACGGCACCGGCGGCATGCCCCCCCGCCCGGTCGCCGTGCGGTGGGAGGTGGCCGAGGACGAGCGGTTCTCCCGGGTGGTCCACCGGGGCCTGGAGGTGACCCGCCCGGAGACGGCCCACTCCGTCCACGCCGAGGTCGACGGCCTGCGCCCGGGGCGCGAGTACCTCTACCGCTTCCGCGCCGAGGCCGAGATCAGCCCCGTGGGGCGCACCCGCACGGCGCCCGCCGCCGGCTCCACGACCCCGCTGCGGCTCGGGTTCGCCTCCTGCAGCATGTTCGAGCACGGGTACTTCACCGCCTACCGGCACATGGCCGAGGACGACCTCGACCTCATGGTGCACCTGGGTGACTACATCTACGAGTACGCGCCGTCGGAGTACCGCTCGCCCACCGGCAACGTCCGCGCCTTCTCCAACGGGCACATCCACACCCTGGCCGACTACCGGGTGCGCCATGCCCAGTACCGCACCGACCCCGACCTCCAGGCCGCCTACGGGGCGGCGCCGTGGATCGTCACCTGGGACGACCACGAGGTCGACCACAACTGGGCCGACGAGGTGCCCGAGGAGGACGGCCAGACCCGGGAGGCGTTCCTGGCCCGGCGGGCGGTCGCCCTCCAGGCCTACTGGGAGAACATGCCGCTGCGGCCCTCGATGGCCCCGGTGGGCATCGACCTGCCCCTCCACCGGCGCCTGGCCTGGGGCTCGCTGGCCTCCTTCCACGTCCTCGACACCCGCCAGTACCGCTCCGACCAGGCGTGCGGCGACCGCACCCGCATCGACTGCGCCGAGCGCCTCGACCCGTCCCGCACGATCACCGGCGACGACCAGGAGCGGTGGCTGATCGACGGGCTGGCCCGCTCCACCACCACGTGGAACGTGCTCGCCCAGCAGGTCGTGTTCTCCCAGCGCGACTTCGAGGCCGGCCCCGTCCAGCGCTTCAGCATGGACGCCTGGGACGGCTACAAGGCGTCCCGCGACCGGGTCATGGCCGCCATCGTGGCCCGGGGGCCCCGGGTGCTCAACCCGGTCGTGCTCACCGGCGACGTCCACGTCAACTACGCCGCCGACCTCAAGGCGGACTTCGCCGACCCCGCCTCGGCCACCACCGGCGTGGAGCTGATCGGGACCTCGGTCACCAGCGGCGGCAACGGGGCCGACACCACGGCGGGGGGCGAGACGGTGCTGCGGGAGAACCCCCACTTCCGGTTCTTCAACGCCCAGCGGGGCTACGTCCGCTGCACGGTGACGCCCGGCCAGTGGCGGGCCGACTACCGGGTGCTGCCCTGGGTGACCTCGCCGGGGGCGCCGGCGTCGACCCGGGCCAGCTTCGTCACCGAGGCGGGCCGGCCCGGCCTCCAGGCCGCCTGATGGTGGCCGTGGCCACCGGCCGCCACCCCCAGGCTTCGCCCGGCGTTCCCGCCCCGTCAACGGGCGCGCCGGGCGCCAGACACCTCGGCGCGGTGTGATCGGGCCATGAGCAAGCTCCTGCGCCACGCCCTGGTCGCCGCGGTCGCCGTCGCCTCCCCGGCCGTGCTCGTCGCACCACCCGCCCTGGGAGGCGCCGGCAACGGCGCCGACCGGTCGGCGGGGCCGGTGACGGTGGCGGTGATCGGCGACGTCCCCTACGGGGCCGCCCAGGAGGCCCGCTTCGGCGAGCTCATCGCCGCCGTCAACGGCGACCGCGAGGTGCGCGCCGTCGTCCACGTGGGCGACATCAAGAGCGGCGGCACCACCTGCACCGACGAGCGCTTCGCCGCCGTGCGCGCCGCCTTCGACACGTTCAAGGACCCCCTGATCTACACGCCCGGCGACAACGAGTGGACCGACCGCCACCGGGCCAGCAACGGCGGGTTCGACCCGCTGGAGCGCCTGGCCGCCCTGCGGGCCCTGTTCTTCGCCGAGCCCGGCGCCGCCCTCGGGCGCCGGCCGATGCGGGTCGCCCACCAGGCGGGCCTGGTGGAGAACGTCCGGTGGATCGAGTCCCGGGTGGCCTTCGCCACCGTCCACGTGGTCGGCAGCGACAACGGCCTGGCCCCCCAGACCGGCCTGGGCCACAGCGAGCCGACGGCGGCGCAGGCCGCCGAGGTGGCGGCCCGGGTGGAGGCGGCGCTGGGCTGGATCGACGCCACGTTCGACGCCGCCGAGGCGGGCGGCCTGGAGGGCGTGGCGCTGTTCATGCAGGCCGACACCTGGGACCCGGCGCCCACCCCCGGCCAGGCGGCCGTCGTCGAGCGCATCGCCGCCCGCACGGCGTCCTTCGAGGGCGAGGTGCTGGTCGTCCAGGGCGACTCCCACGTGTTCGCCGCCGACAACCCCCTGGGCCCGGCCAACTTCACCCGCATCGTGGTCCACGGCGCCACCCTGCCCTTCGAGTACCTGCGCCTCACCGTCGACCCCCGCCGCGGCCCGCTGTTCCGGTGGGAGCGGGCCCCGGTCACCGACGCCGCCTCGCCCTGACCGGCCCGGCCCGCCCCGGCGCCCGGCCGGCGGTCAGGGCCAGAGGCGGGCCGCCATCTCGGCCCACAGGGACCGGAAGGCGCGGGCGGCGGCCGACGACGGCGCGAAGGCGGCGACCGGCGCCCGCTCGACGCCCATGCGCTCCACGGCGCTGGCGCTGGGGATCACGGTGGTGAGGAAGGCGGGCCACGCCGCCGACAGCGCCTCCAGCTGCTCTCGGTGGAGCTTCTTGCGCCGGTCCACCATGGCGAAGTGGGGCAGGAGGGCGGGAGCGCCGGGCTGGCCCTCCAGGAACTCCGCCAGCTGGGTGAGCGTGCGCGACGACATCGTGGTGGGGATGACCGGCACGATCAGCGCGCCGGCCACCCCGAACACCGCCTCGCTGGCCAGGGAGATGCTGGGCGGGCAGTCCACCAGCACCACGTCGTAGGCGGGCGCCAGCGGCGCCAGCAGCGACGCCAGGCGCTCGGTGGGCCGGCGGGTGCCGTCGAGGTGGAGGTCGAGGTGGCGCAGGGAGAAGTCGGCGGGCACCAGGTCCAGCGCCGCCACGCCGGTGCCGCGCACGTGGCGGGCCAGCTGGCCCCGGGCCACCAGCCGCTCGGAGCCGCCCTTCACCCGGGGCCGCACCCGGAGGTAGAAGCTGGCCGCCCCCTGGGGGTCGAGGTCCCACACCAGGACGCGGGCGCCGGCCCGGGCCGCCTCGTAGGCCAGGTTCACGGCCGACGTCGTCTTCCCCACGCCCCCCTTGATGCTGTAGGTGGCGAGGACCCGGGTCACGAGCGGGGCGACGAGGCGAGCAGCTCGTCCAGCGAGCGGGCCGTCGCCTTGGCGTCGTAGGCGCGGAAGCGCCCGGCGAACTCCTCGCGGGCCGCCCGCCGGGTGCGGTCGAGGCTCTCGGCCAGCTGGCCCAGGGCGACCAGGGTGGCCTCGTTCCGGCCCTCGTCGGGGAGGGCGGCGGCGATGTCGCGGAGCTGGGCCACGTGCACCTCGGCGTCCTGGTGGCGGCCCAGGTTGTCCTGGAGCGCCTTCAGGCGCTGCACGAACGCCCTGCGGGGGCCGGGGGCGTAGAGCCCGCCGAAGCACTCGAGCAGGTAGCGCAGCTTCTTGGCGTCCTTGCGCAGCTCGTGCAGCTCCTCGGCCGGGGTGCCGGCGTCGATGCCGCGGCCCCGGTCGAGGACCTGGGCCTGGGCCGCCCGGATGCGCTGGGCGGCGACGGCGCCGACGGGCCGGCCGGCGTCTCGGCCCGCTCCCACCGGGCCGGGCCCGCTCCCGCCCGCCCAGGCCCGCCAGCCGTCCATGAGCCGGCGGTAGCGGTCCGAGCGCAGGACATCGGACAGGGCGGCGTGGGCCGACACCCGCTGGGCCCCGATGTGGGCGCGCACCGGCTCGAGGGCCGCCGCCGGGCCGGGGCCGAGGGGGGCGACGTAGCCGTCCCACTCGATGGTGTACACGTCGAGGTCGCGCGCCGGCCCGGTGGCGGCCCCCAGCCAGCCGAACTCCTCCCGGTACCGCGCCCGCACGTCGGCCGGCAGCACCCGGCGGCCCTGGGCCAGCACCGACCGGGTGCGGCGCACGGCCACCCGCAGGTCGTGGAGGAACTCGGGGTCGACGTCGTCGACCGTCCCCTGCCAGTTGGCGTCCACCGCCCGGGCCAGGTTGGCGAGCACCCGGCGGAAGGCGTCGAGGGCCCGATCGCCGGCGTCCAGCGCCACGGTGGGCGAGCCGGTGAAGCCCCGGCGGTCGACGCCGGCGGCGGCCAGGGCCAGGTCGACGGCGTCGCCGGGGCGGGGCCGCAGGCCGAGGGAGCGCAGCAGGCGCCGGGCCCGCTCGGCGTCCTTGGCGTAGCCCGTCGCCGCCCGCAGCTCGACGGCCCACGGCGGCTCGACCGGCGGCCGCCCGTCGACCGCCAGCCGCTCGTGCACCTCGACGCCCACCCGCACCTTGCCCTGGCCGTCGCGCCGCACGGCCGGCCGGGCGGTCGACGCCACCGTGGCCAGGGGCAGCAGGGCCCGCACGTCGAGCACGGGGGCCAGCCGGGCCCGCAGCGGGCCGGCCGGCAGGTCGCCGGCGAGGCGGGGGGCGGCCGCCACCGGCGTGCGGGCGGGTGCCGACCGCCCGTCGGCCAGGACCAGCTCGGTGGCCCCCGCCGCCCGCAGCACCAGCCGGAGGCCGGCGGCGTGGAGGCGGCCGTCGAAGGTGTCGAGGACCGTGCACCGCACGGGGCGGGCCCGGCCCACCTCGAAGCCGGCGCCCGCCAGGGCGTCGAGCACGCCGGACGGGGCCAGCGAGGCGGAGGTGAAGGCGGCGGTGTCCACTCGGTCAGGGGTGTCCGGCGGGCGGTCTGCTCCCCCCGCCGGCGGGGGCTGGCGCATGCTGTGGGCGGTGACGACCGAGATCGAGCGGAAGTTCGTGGTGAGCGACCCACCGCCCGGCGACGTGCTGGGCCCCGGCGTGCGGTTGCGCCAAGGGTACCTGGCCGAGGACGGCGAGGTTCAGGTCCGCGTCCGCCTCGCCGGCGGGGCGGCGACGCTCACCGTCAAGGCCGGGAGCGGCCTGCGCCGCAGCGAGGTGGAGGCGGCCATCGCCGGGGAGGCGGCCGAGGCCCTGTGGCCGTTCACCGCCGGCCGGCGGGTCGAGAAGGTGCGCCACCGGGTGGCGGTGGGCGCGCTGGTGGCCGACGTCGACGTGTACGAGGGGGCGCTCGCCGGCCTGTGCACGGCCGAGGTCGAGTTCGCCTCCGAGGAGGAGGCCCGGCGCTTCCGGCCGCCCGCCTGGTTCGGCCGCGACGTCACCGGCGAGGCGGGCTGGGACAACGCCGCCCTGGCCCGCCGCGGCCGGCCCCGCTGAGGGACGGCGAGCGGCTACCGGCTCTCTCCCGGGTCGGGGCGGGGCAGGGCGCGGGCCAAGGCCCGCCGGTGGAGCTCGGCCTGGCAGCACAGGCCGGCGGCGGTGGGCACCTTGGCCCACCGGCCGTCGGCCCCCAGCTCCCAGGCCAGCACGTCGTCGGCCAGGGCCAGGTCGAGGACCTCGCGGAGGCGCTCCTGGAGCTCGGGCGCCTCGACGGGCACGACGGCCTCGATGCGCCGCTCCAGGTTGCGCCGCATGAGGTCGGCCGACCCGATGAGGTAGCGCACGGGCCCCGACGCCTCGTCGCCGAAGGCGAAGATCCGCGAGTGCTCCAGGAAGCGGCCGACGACGGAGCGGACGCGCACGTTCTCCGACAGGCCGGGCACGCCCGGGCGCAGGCAGCACATCCCCCGCACGACCAGGTCGATCGCCACGCCGGCGCCGGACGCCCGGTACAGGGCGTCGATCGCCGGCTGGTCGACCAGGCTGTTGACCTTCATGCGGATGCGCCCGGGCCGGGGGCCGCCCGCCTCCCGCTCGATCAGCTCCACGATGCGGGCCCGCAGCTGGGTGGGCGCCAGCAGCAGCTTGCGGTACCGGTGCTGGCGGCTGTAGCCGGTGAGGAAGTTGAACAGGTCGGTGAGGTCGGCGCCCAGGTCGGGGTCGCACGACAGCAGGCCGAGGTCCTCGTAGGTCCTCGCCGTCCTGGGGTTGTAGTTGCCGGTGCCCACGTGGCAGTAGCGGCGGATGCCGTCCTGCTCCTGGCGGACCACCAGCGCCGTCTTGCTGTGGGTCTTGAAGCCGACCAGGCCGTACACCACGTGCACGCCCGCCTCCTCCAGCGCCCGGGCCCAGGCGATGTTCGCCTCCTCGTCGAAGCGGGCCTTCAGCTCCACGAGGACCGACACCTGCTTGCCCCGCTCGGCGGCCCGGATGAGCGACTTCACGATGGGGCTGTCGCCCGAGGTGCGGTAGAGGGTCTGCTTGATGGCGAGCACGTCGGGGTCGGCCGCGGCCTGGCGGACGAACGCCTCGACGGTGGTGGCGAAGGCGTCGTAGGGGTGGTGCACGAGCACGTCGCCCCGGCGCAGGGCGGCGAACACGTCGGACCGCTCGCCGGCCAGCGCCGGGGGGGTGACGGCCGGCCACGGCTCGTCCTTGAGGTCGGGCCGGTCCAGCTCGTACAGCGCCCACAGCCCGTCGAGCCCCAGCGGCCCGTCGACCTCGTAGACGTCGTCGGGGCCGAGCTCCAGCTCGCGCTCGAGCAGCTCCCGGGCCTCCCGCGACATCCGACGGTCGACCTCGAGGCGCACGGCCTGGCCGAAGCGGCGCTGGCGCAGCTCCATCTCCACGGCGGCGAGCAGGTCGTCGGCCTCCTCGGCGTCGGCGTCCACGGTGAGGTCGGTGTTGCGGGTGACCCGGAAGGCGTGGTGGCCCTCGATCTCCATGCCGGGGAAGAGGGCGCCCAGGTGGGCGGCGATCACCTCCTCCAGGGGGACGAAGCGCTCGCCGTCGGGCAGGGCCACGAACCGGGGGAGCAGCGGGGGGACCTTCACCCGGGCGAAGCGGCGCCCGCCGGTCGCCGGGTCGGCGACCATCACCGCCAGGTTGAGCGACAGGTTGGAGATGTAGGGGAAGGGGTGGCCGGGGTCGACGGCCAGGGGCGTGAGCACGGGGAAGACGTCGTCGAACACGGCGGCGAGGTCCTTGCGGTCGTCGTCGTCGAGCGCGTCCCACGCCGAGAGGCGCACGCCGGCCCCGGCCAGGGCGGGGACGACCCCGTCGAGCAGGGCCCGGGAGTGGCGGGCCGTCAGCCCGGTGAGCCGCCGGCGGATGGCGCCCAGCGCCTCGGCCGGCGTCAGCCCGTCGGGCGACGGCGCCGCCACCCCGGCGGCCACCTGGTCCTTGAGGCCGGCCACCCGGACCTGGAAGAACTCGTCGACGTTGCCGGCCACGATGGCGAGGAACTTGGCCCGCTCCAGCACCGGCTGGGACGGGTCCTCGGCCAGGGCCAGCACCCGCTCCTGGAAGTCGAGCAGCGACAGCTCGCGGTTGAGGTAGGGGACGACGTCGACGTCGGGCGGGGGCACGGGCGCGGCCGACTCGATCAGCTCGTCGACGTGCCGGGCGGTCGCCTCCACGGGGGCCAACCTGCACCGCCGGGCGCCGCCGTTCCACCACGGCGAGGTGAACGGCAGGCGAACGTCCGGTGTCGCCGGCGGCCCCCCCGCCCGGGCCGCCGAGGGGGCGGTCAGGCGCCGAAGCGGGCGGCGAAGCGCTCGAGCACGGGCCGGTCGCGCTCGTAGGAGAGCAGCGCCGCCGCCTCGGCCACCGGCAGCCACCGCACCTCGTCCACCTCCCGGTGGGGGCGGAACCGGCCGTCGAGGGGGCGCATCTCCCAGTAGCGCACGACCTTGGGACGGCCCTGGCGGTCGACGTAGGAGGTGTCCCCGGCGTGGCGCCCGAGCCGGCAGCGCAGCCCCGTCTCCTCCTCCACCTCCCGCAGGGCGCAGTCCTCGTCGGCCTCGCCGGGGTCGGCCTTGCCCTTGGGCAGCGTCCAGTCGTCGTACTTGGGGCGGTGGACCACCAGGACCTCGGGGCGGCCTCCGGGACCGGGGCGCCACACCACCCCGCCGGCCGCCCGCACCTCGGGCCCGGAGCTCACGCCGTCACGCCGGCGGGGGCAGGTAGCGGCCCCGGGCCCGGCCGGCGCCGCCGGCGTCGAGCACCCACGTCGAGCCCTTCTGGCAGCTCTCGGCCTCCACGCCCAGCGCGTCGAGCACGTCGGGGATGACGTCGCCGTGCGTGCACAGCACCGCCGTGCCGGGGGCGGCCAGCAGCGTGCGCACCAGGTCGGCGGCCGCCTCGCCGTGGCCCTCGGCCAGGGCGCCGGCCGCCCGCACCTCGAGGCCGGCGGCGGCGGCCAGGGGCGCCACCGTGTCGACGCAGCGCCGCGACGGGCTGGAGGCCACGTCGGTGGGACCGAGGGGCAGGAGCTGGCCGACGAGGGCGTCCGCCTGGGCCCGCCCCCGGTCGGTGAGCGGCCGCTCGTCGTCGGCGCCCGCCCACCGGTGGCGGGCCACCGCCACGGCGTGGCGGACGAGGAGCACGGCCACCGCGCCCGGGCCCCTAGAACTCTGGCCAACGTCCGTGGCCGCACTCGCCGCCGTAGGCGGCCCCTGCGGCTGCGGACGACGAGCAAGGACAGGGCGGAGGCGGCGCGAGCTCCGCTCGCCCGCCGGAGCACCATCCGACTCGGCCGAGTCGAGTGAGCGGAGCGAACGAACGAGGTCGACGCACTACCGGTCGTCGGCGTCGCGGCGGGGCCGGGCCCGGCCCCTCGCCCGCTCCTGGAGCACGGCCTGGCAGTTGACGCCCTCGGCGGTCGGCACCTTCGTCCACCGGCCGTCGCGGCCCAGCTCCCACGCCAGCACGTCGTCGGCCAGGGCCAGGTCGAGGACCTCCCGCAGGCGGTCGGCGAGGGCGGGGTCGTCGACCGGCACCAGCGCCTCGATGCGATTGTCGAGGTTGCGGGGCATGAGGTCGGCCGAGCCGATGAGGTAGCGGACCGGCGCCCGCTCGCCGTCGCCGAAGGCGAAGATGCGCGAGTGCTCGAGGTAGCGGCCGACGATGGAGCGGACGCGGATGTTCTCGGAGAGCCCGGGCACGCCCGGGCGCAGGCAGCACATGCCGCGCACCACCAGGTCGACCTGCACGCCGGCCGCCGACGCCCGGTACAGGGCGTCGATGACGGCCTGGTCCACCAGGCTGTTGACCTTGATGCGGATGCGGCCCGGCCGGGCGCCGCCGTCGCCGTGCTCCTGGTCGATCATGGAGATGATGCGGGCCCGCAGCCGGGTGGGGGCGAGGAGCAGCTTGCGGAAGTCGTGCTGGCGGCTGTAGCCGGTGAGGAAGTTGAACAGGTCGGTGAGGTCGGCGCCCAGGTCCTCGTCGCACGACAGCAGCCCCAGGTCCTCGTACATCCGTGCCGTCCTGGGGTTGTAGTTGCCGGTGCCCACGTGGCAGTACCGGCGCATCCCGTCGCCCTCCTGGCGGACGACCAGCAGCGTCTTGCTGTGGGTCTTGAACCCCACCAGCCCGTAGACGACGTGCACGCCCGCCTCCTCCAGGGCGCGCGCCCAGGCGATGTTGGCCTGCTCGTCGAAGCGGGCCTTCAGCTCGACGAGGGCCGACACCTGCTTGCCCCGCTCGGCGGCCCGGATCAGCGCCTTGACGATGGGGCTGTCGCCCGACGTGCGGTACAGCGTCTGCTTGATGGCCAGGACGCTGGGGTCGGCCGCCGCCTGGCGCACGAAGGCCTCCACCGTGGTGGTGAACGAGTCGTAGGGGTGGTGGACGAGGATGTCGCCGGCCCGCACGGCGCCGAAGACGTCGGCCTTCTCGTCCGGCCCCGCCTCCAGGGCGGGCGGGGTGACCGGCTGCCACGGCTCGTCCTTCAGGTCGGGGCGGTCGAGTTCGTACAGCGCCCACAGCCCGTCGAGGCCGAGGGGGCCGTCGACGACGTAGACGTCGTCGGGCTCCAGGTCCAGCTCCCGCTCCAGCAGGTCGCGCGTCTCGCCGGACATGCCGGCGTCGACCTCGAGGCGCACCGCCTGGCCGAAGCGGCGCTGGCGCAGCTCCATCTCCACGGCGGCGAGCAGGTCGTCGGCCTCCTCCTGGTCGTCGGCCTGCACGGTCAGGTCGGTGTTGCGGGTGACCCGGAAGGGGTGGTGCGACTCGATCTCCATGCCCGGGAACAGGGCGCCCAGGTGGGCGGCGATCACCTGCTCCAGCGGGATGAAGCGCTCGCCGTCGGGCATGACGACGAACCGGGGCAGCAGGGGCGGCACCTTCACCCGGGCGAAGCGGCGCTCGCCGGTGACCGGGTCCCGCACCATCACGGCCAGGTTCAGCGACAGGTTGGAGATGTAGGGGAAGGGGTGTCCGGGGTCGACGGCCAGGGGCGTGAGCACGGGGAAGATGTCGTCGAACACCCCGTCCACGTGCTTCTTGTCGTCGTCGTCGAGCGAGGCCCACTCCGACAGGCGGATGCCGGCGTCGGACAGCGCCGGCACCACGCCGCCCACGAAGGCCCGGCTGTGGCGGGCCACCAGCCCGGTCAGCTTGTCGCGTATGGCGGCCAGCTGCTGGGCCGGGGTGAGCCCGTCGGGCGAGGGGGTGGCGACCCGGGCGGCGACCTGGTCCTTCAGGCCCGCCACCCGGACCTGGAAGAACTCGTCCACGTTGGCGGCGAAGATGGCCAGGAACTTGGCCCGCTCGAGCAGGGGCAGGCCGGTGTCCTCGGCCAGGGCCAGCACCCGCTCCTGGAAGTCCAGCAGGGACAGCTCCCGGTTGAGGTAGGGCACCTCGCCGACGTCGGGCGGCGCCGCCGCCGCCGCCGGTGCCTCGATCAGCTCCTCGAGCTGCCGTGCCATGGCCCCCACGCTACCGAGGGAGCCGGCGCCGTCACGACGACGCGAAGGTGAACAGGATGCGGGCGTCGCAGACGACCTTGCCGTCGACGGTGGCCCGGGCGTCGCCCCACCCGCCCCGGGCGCTGAGGCGCTCGATGACGATCTCCAGCGCCAGCTCGTCGCCGGGGCGCACGACGCGGCGGAACCGGGCCTTGTCGAGCCCGCCGAAGAGGGGGAGGCGGTCGGCGTAGTCGGGGTGGGAGCGCAGGGCCACGGCGCCCACCTGGGCCAGCGCCTCGAGCTGGACGACGCCCGGCAGCACCGGGTTGCCGGGGAAGTGCCCGCCCAGCAGCGCCTCGTCGCCGGTGACCCGGTACCGCCCCCGGCACCACCGGCCCGGCTCGCACGACTCCACCGAGTCGACGAACAGGAACGGCGGGCGGTGGGGGAGCAGCGCCACGTAGGGGTCGGCCGGCGCCGCCGGCACCAGCGGTCCCAGCGGCCCCGCCGGCCCGGGGGTCGCCGTCACCGGGCCGCCTCCACGGCCGCGTCGGCGGGACGGGGCCGCCCGGCCACCTCCCGCAGGAGGGCCTGGCGCTCCTCGCCCGTGCCCAGCGACTCGATGCGCTCCTCCACCAGGTTCAGCATCATCCGCTCGACGCTGTAGGACACCAGCCCGTTGGCCGCCTGGAGCATGGCCTTGAGGGCGCTGACCAGGCGGGCGGCCTCGGTCTCGGGCGGCAGGTCGGCCTCCAGCAGGGGCTGGCGGACGTAGCGCAGGAACAGCTCCACCGCGCCCTCGGCCACGGTGGCGGCGGCGTCGATCTGCGTCCGGGCCACCCGCATGAAGTCCTCCAGGGGGACGCCGCCGCCGACGAGGGTCAGCACCATCCGCACCGCCCGCACGTCGGCGGCGGTGTAGTAGGCCTCGTCGCCCGCCCGCAGGGGGCGGAGCAGCCCCGACGCCTCCAGCGACCGCAGGAGCGACGGCGGCACCCGGGCCCGCTCGGCCACCTCGTTGACGGTGAGCCGCTCGTCGTCGCCGCCGGCCCCCGCCCGGCCGGGCACGGCCGCCCGCCCGCCCGCCTCCGCCGGCTGCTCGGCCAGCATGGCGCCGATGGCCCGCAGGGAGTGCCCCCGCTCCTTGAGCCGGCGTATGGTGCGCAGCCGCTCGAGGTGGCCGGGGCCGTAGAGGGCCACCCGCCCGGCGTGGCGGGGCGGGGGGAGGAGCCCCTTGGACTGGTACGACCGCACGACGTCGACGGTCACGCCCGCCGCCGCCGCCAGCTCGCCGACCCGCAGTTCGGGCACCAGGGCACGTTAATACGCGTTTCTCGAAACTTTGGACCGCTTCGTGTAACGATCGGCGAACGGCTCGGGTCAGACCGGCAAACCGGCCGTTGACAGAGAGGGCTCGACCGCGTGCCAGCAGGCGTGATGTTCCCCGGGCAGGGGGCTCAGAGGGCAGGACTGGGCGCAGCGTGGCAGCGCGACCACGCGTGGTCGCTGGTCGAGCGGGCCGAGCGGGTGCTCGACCGCCCGCTGGCCCCGCTGCTCCTCGACCCCGACGCGCCGCTCGACCGCACCGAGGACGCCCAGCTGGCCGTGCTGCTCACCTCGCTCATGGCCTGGCAGGCGGTGCGGGACGCCATCGGCGAGCCGGTGGCCCTGGCCGGCCACTCCCTGGGCCAGGTCACCGCCCTCATCGCCGCCGGCGTGCTGCCCTTCGACGACGGCATCCGCCTGGCCGCCCGCCGGGCCGGCCACACCCAGCGGGCGGCCGACCACCGCCCGGGGCGGATGGTGGCCCTGCTGGGGGCGGCCCCCGACCAGGCCGACCAGGTGTGCCGGGCGGCGCCGGGCACGTGCTGGGTGGCCAACGACAACGCCCCGGGCCAGATCGTGGTCGCCGGGACGCCCGAGGGGGTCGACGCCGCGGTGGCCGCCGCGCCGGCCGCCGGGATCCGGCGGACCACCCTGCTGCCGGTGGGCGGCGCCTTCCACACGCCGCTCATGGAGGAGGCCCGCGCCGCCTTCGCCGGCGACCTGGCGTCGGCGCCGCTGCGCCCGCCGGCGGTGCCGGTGGTCTCCAACGGGGACGCCCGGGCGTACGCCGACGGCGACGGCTGGCGGGCCCGGCTGGCCGACCACCTGGTGCGCCCCGTCCGCTGGCGGGAGTCGGTGGCGACGCTGGTGGAGATGGGCGCCACCGAGCTGGTCGAGGTGGGCCCGGGCGCCACGCTGGCCGGCCTGGCCCGGCGCATCGTGCCCGGGGTGGCCGTCCGCACCACCGACGAGCTGGCGGAGGTGGCCGCGTGACCGTGCTGGCGCAGGGCGAGCACCTGGGCGTGCCCGAGCGGGTCATCCTGGCCCCCGCCCTGGGCGTGTTCCGCCCCGTCGACGACGGCCCGCTCCCCGAGGGCAAGGTCGTCCGCGAGGGCGACGTGGTGGGCGTGGTGGAGGTCGGCGGCCGCCGGCTCCCCGTCCGCAGCGCCTTCACCGGGCAGCTGCTGGGGATGATGGCCCACCCGGGCGAGCGCGTCCGCGAGAACCAGCCCATCGCCTGGCTGCGAGTGCACTGAGGTGGCTTCGGCCATCCTCGGCCTCGGCCTGGCGGTGCCCGAGACCCGGCTCACCAACGCCGACCTGGAGCGGGTGCTGGACACCAGCGACGCCTGGATCGTCGAGCGCACCGGCATCCGCGAGCGGCGGGTGGCGGGGCCCGAGGAGTCGTCGGCCACCCTGGGGGCGGCCGCCGGGGCGGCGGCCATCAAGGACGCCGGCCTCACCCCGGGCGACATCGGCCTGGTCCTGGTGGCCACCTGCACGCCGCCGCAGGTCCTGCCCTCCACCGCGGCGCTGGTCCAGGAGGCCCTCGGGCTGCGGTGCGGGGCGCTGGACGTGGGCGCCGCCTGCGCCGGCTTCGTCTACGGCCTGGTGGCGGCGGCGGGCATGGGAGGCGGCCAGCCGGTGCTGGTGATCGGCGCCGAGACCCTGACCCGCATCACCGACCCCGACGACCGCTCCACCCGCATCCTCTTCGGCGACGGGGCCGGCGCCGCCGTGGTCGGGCCCCCCCACGAGCCCGGCGCCGGGCTGCTGGCCTGGGACCTGGGCTGCGACGGCTCGGCCGCCCCCCTGCTGGAGGTGCCGGTGGGCGACCGGTACATGCGCATGGAGGGCAGCGAGGTGTTCCGGCGGGCGGTGCGGATCGTGGTCGAGTCGGCCGCCCTCACCCTGGAGCGGGCCGGCCTGGCCGCCGCCGAGGTGGACCTGTTCGTGCCCCACCAGGCCAACGTGCGCATCATCGACGCGTCCTGCGCCCGGCTCGGCATCCCCGTGGAGCGCACCGCCGTCAACCTCGACCGCTACGGCAACACGTCGGCGGCGTCGATCCCCATGGCGCTGGCCGAGGCCGCCGAGGCGGGCCGCCTGCGGCCGGGCGACGTGGTGCTGCTGTCGGGGTTCGGCGCCGGCATGACCTGGGCCAGCGCCGTGCTGCGCTGGGACGGCGGGCCGGCGTGACGCCGTCGGGGGCGGCCGCCGGCGGCGACCGCCGGGTCGCCCTGGTGACGGGTGGCTCGGGCGGCATCGGGCAGGCCACGGCGGCCGCCCTGGCCGCCGCCGGCCACCGCGTCGCCGTCGGCTACGGCGCCAACCGGGAGGCGGCCGAGAAGGCCGCCGCCGGCATCGGCGGGATGGCCGTGCACGTCGACGTCACCGATCCGGGCAGCGTCGAGGCCGCCTTCGCCGAGGTGGAGCAGGGCCTGGGCCCGGTGGACGTGCTGGTCAACAACGCCGGGATCACCGCCGACGGGCTCCTGATGCGCATGGGCGAGGAGCAGTGGCGCTCGGTGGTGGCCACCAACCTCGACGGCGCCTTCCGCGCAACCAGGCGGGCCGTGCCCGGCATGGTGCGGCGCCGCTGGGGGCGGGTCGTCAACATGGGCTCGGTGGTCGGGTCGACGGGCGCCGCCGGCCAGGCGAACTACGCGGCGACCAAGGCCGGCCTGGTCGGCCTCACCCGGTCGCTGGCCCGGGAGCTGGGGTCGCGGGGCATCACCGTCAACCTGGTCGCCCCCGGGCCCATCGCCACCGCCATGGTGGACGCCGTGAGCGACCAGCGCCGGGCGGAGATGACGGCGGCCGTGCCGCTGGGGAGAATGGGCACCCCCGAGGAGGTGGGCGCGGTGGTGGCCTTCCTGTGCTCCGAGGGCGCCGCCTACGTCACCGGGGCGGTGGTTCCGGTGGACGGCGGCCTGGGGATGGGTCATTGAGGGTGCAGGACCGAGATCGAGACAGGAGGAGCCGGCCCCCGGCTCCCCGAGGTGAAGGGACCGACGATGGAACGAGCTGACGTGCTGACCGCGGTGCAGGAGTCCGCCAAGGAGGTGCTGGGCGTCGACC
>JBKHXC010000367.1:0-3661 GCA_046566225.1 Acidimicrobiia bacterium | reverse complement strand
CTCCTCGGTGACGATGGCGGTCACCAGGGCGGCGGGGGTGACGTCGAAGGCGACGTTCTCCACCTCCACCCCCTCGGGCGCCAGCCGCCGCCCGGCCAGCTCGGCCACCTCAGCGGCCGCCCGCCGCTCGATGGGGACGTCGGCCCCCGACGGGCACGCCAGGTCGATGGTCGACGTGGGGGCGGCGACCAGGAAGGGCACGCCGTGGTGGGCGGCGAGGACGGCCAGCGGGTAGGTCCCGACCTTGTTGGCCACGTCGCCGTTGGCGGCCACCCGGTCGGCGCCGACGACGACGGCGTCCACCACGCCCTCGGCCAGCAGGGACCCGGCCCGGGCGTCGGGGATGACGGTGACGCCGATGCCCAGGCGCTGGAGCTCCCAGGCGGTCAGGCGGGCGCCCTGGAGCAGCGGGCGGGTCTCGTCCACCCAGACGTGGCGCACGCCGGCCGACCGGATGACGCCCAGGGCGGTGCCGAAGCCGGCGCAGGCCAGGGCACCGGCGTTGCAGTGGGTGAGCACCCGCCCGCCGGCCGGGACCAGGGCGGCGCCGTGGGCCCCCAGGCGGCGGTTGCCGGCCACGTCCTCGGCGGCCACCGCCACCGCCTCGGCCACCGGGTCGGCGGCCGCCCGGGCCCGGCCCACCCCCCAGGCCAGGTTCACCGCCGTGGGCCGGGTGGCCACCAGCCGGGCCGCGGCCTCGTCGAGGTCCTCGCCCCGGGAGGCGGCCAGGGCGATGCCCATGGCGCCGGCCACCCCCAGGGCCGGGGCGCCCCGCACGGCGAGGGTGGCGACGGCCTCGCACAGCTCGTCCACCGTGCCGGCGTCGAGGAACACCAGCTCGGCGGGCAGGCGGCGCTGGTCGACCATGCGCACCACCCCGTCGCGCCACTCGATGGTGGGCGGGATGGGGTCGGCTTGCACCGCGTCGCTCACCGGAGCGCCTCGCACGTGGCCGCCACCGCCGCCTCGACGCCGCCGGGGTGGCGGTAGGCGGCCGAGCCGAGCAGGACCAGCAGGCCCGTGCCGCCGGCCGCCTCCACCTGGGCCCGGGCGTTGCCCGGGCCGATGCCGCCCCCCAGCACCGCCACCGGCGCCGCCACGCCGTCCAGGGGGCGGCGCACGGCGTCGAGCTGTGCCCGGACGTCGTCGTCGGTGTCGAAGAGCTTTCCCCCGAAGGCGCCCACCAGGACCAGGTCGGCGCCGGCCAGGCGGGTGAGCTGGGCCAGCACCGCCCCGCTGACGCCGAAGCGCTCGTTGCGCGCCCAGGGCCCGGACCCGACCCGGTGGGCCAGGATGGGCACGCCCAGGCGGGCGTCGCGCAGGGCCCGCACGGCGTCGAGGCCGGCGGCGAAGGCGTTCACCATCACCCCGGTGGCGCCCAGCTCCACCACCCGGCGGGCCCGGTCGACCAGCCCGTCCACCGGGCCGGTGACGTTGGCGCAGTACACGACCGAGGGGTGCAGGGCGGCGGCCACGGCGGCCACCCGCTCCTCGAGGGGGCACCACGGGGGGTCGCCCATCAGCTCGTCGTCCTTGACCAGCCGGGCACCGCCGGCGGCCAGCGCCGCCGCCACCGCCGCCACCTCGGCCGGCCCCAGCCCGAGCGACGGCTTCACGATGGCCCCCACGCCCACGTCGCGGGGGGCGGCGAAGGCGGGGCCGGGCAGCAGCCCGGCGGGCAGGTCGAGGGCCACCAGCCGCAGCCGGGTGAAGCGCCGGTCCTCCATGCCCTCCCCGGCCACCACCGACGACACCAGCATGGGCAGGTTGGGGCCCCAGTTGGCCGCCGGGAACTCGAGCACGGCCCGGCCGCCGCCCTCCTCCACCACCCGCCCCCGCACGAAGCCGGGCCCCGAGGCCATCCCCAGGGAGGCCTCGAGGGCCAGGTCGCCGGCCCGGCCGGCCGGCTCCAGCTCGTAGGTGGCCCGGACGACGGTCACGCCCCCACCCTCCCGAGTAAATAGGTCACCGTTCCGGTGACCTATTTACTCGGGACCCGGGGTCAGGTGCCGACGGTCCACGAGGAGAGGTACTCCTCCTGCTCGGGGGTGAGGCGGTCGATGCCGACGCCCATGGTGTCCAGCTTCAGCCGGGCGATCTCCTTGTCGATCGCCGGGGGGACGCCGTAGACCCGCTTCTCCAGCGTGGCCCCGTGGCGCACGGCCCACTCGGCGGCCAGGGCCTGGTTGGCGAAGCTCATGTCCATCACCGCCGCCGAGTGGCCCTCGGCGGCGCCCAGGTTCACCAGGCGGCCCTCGGCCACCACCAGCACCCGGCGGCCGCCGTCGAGCACGAACTCCTCCACCGACGGGCGCACCCCCCGGCGCGAGCCGGCCATGGCCGCCAGGGCCTTGAGGTCGATCTCGATGTCGAAGTGCCCGGAGTTGGCGAGGATGGCCCCGTCGCGCATGGCCGCGAAGTGCTCGCCGCGCAGCACGTCCCGGTTCCCGGTCACGGTGACGAAGATGTCGCCCTCGGGCGCCGCCTCCTCCATGGTGACCACGCGGAAGCCGTCCATCACCGCCTCCAGCGCCCGAAGCGGGTCGATCTCGGTGACGTACACCTGGGCGCCCATGCCCCGGGCCCGGCTGGCCACCCCCTTGCCGCAGAACCCGTAGCCGGCCACCACCACCCGCCTGCCGGCCAGCAGGACGTTGGTGGCCCGGATGATGCCGTCCAGGGTGGACTGCCCGGTGCCGTAGCGGTTGTCGAACATGTGCTTGGTGTCGGCGTCGTTCACGGCCACGATGGGGAAGCGCAGGGCCCCGTCGGCCTCCATGGCCCGCAGCCGGATCACGCCCGTGGTGGTCTCCTCGGTGCCGGCCAGCACCTCGCCCACCTGGTCGGGGCGCTCCTGGTGGAGGCGGGACACCAGGTCGCAGCCGTCGTCCATGGTGAGCTGCGGGTGCTCGTCGAGCACGGCGTCGATGTGGCGGAAGTAGGTGTCGGTGTCCTCACCCTTGACGGCGAACACCTGGACCCCCTCGTCCCGCACCAGGGCGGCGGTCACGTCGTCCTGGGTGGACAGGGGGTTGGAGGCGCACACGTTCACCGTGGCGCCCCCCGCCTTGAGGGTGCGCAGGAGGCTGGCCGTCTCGGTGGTGACGTGGAGGCAGGCGGCCACGGTGACGCCGTCCAGCGGCCGCTCCTTGGCGAAGCGCTCGCGGATGGAGGCCAGCACGGGCATGTGGGTCTCCGCCCAGTCGATGCGCTGGCGGCCGAGGCCGGCGAGGGAGGGGTCTGCGATGTCGGAAGCCATGCGGTGCTCAGCCTTCCTGGAGCTCGCGCTTGAGCTCGTCGATGATGGGGACGGGGCCGGGGTCGATGCCCTCGTTGGCCGCCAGGTGGAGGGCGACGAAGTCGCCCACCAGGACCAGGTCGAGGAGCTGGGCCAGGTCGCCGTCGCCCTCGGCCCGCACCTCCTCGATGCCGGCCACCGCCTCCCGGACCAGCTCGCCGACCAGCTCGAAGCGGCGGCTGACCTGGGGGTGCTCGCTGTCGTGGCGCAGGTTCACGATGGTGACGAGCTGGCGGGTGACGTCGCCGTGCTGGCCCCAGCCCTGGAGCTCGTTGTGGCACAGCTCGGGGTACACGGACCAGAACGCCGGGGCCTTGGCGATCTCGTTGATCTGGGTCTTCCACCGCTGGGCGGCGGCGTTCC
>JBKHXC010000366.1:0-5172 GCA_046566225.1 Acidimicrobiia bacterium | reverse complement strand
CCGCCTGTTCCCCCGGGCCGTCCACAAGGAGGACCTGGGCCAGCTCGTCGTCCCCCTGGCGCGCGGCGCCCAGCCGGTGGAGGCCGTCCTCGCCCTGCTGGGGACGCTCGTGCCGCCCGGGGACGAGGGCCCGCCGGCGGGGGCCACCGCCTAACATCGCTGCCCGTGAGCGCTCGCCCCACCGCAACGGCCCCCTCGGCGCGGGCGGGGGGCGGCGCGGCCCGGCTGGCCGTCCTCGCCGTCGCCGCCCTGGCCCTGCTCTCCGGGTGCAGCGTGTTCGAGACCTACGCCGCCGAGGTGAACGGCGAGCGCATCACCCAGGCCGAGCTCAACCGCGAGCTGGAGGCCATCCTGGGCAACGAGGAGTACCTGGAGCAGGTGGACCAGGGCTTCGCCAGCCGGGGCGGCGAGCGGGCCCTGGGCGAGGGCCGCGACACGTTCAACACCGTGTTCGTGGCCGCCGTGCTCGACCGGCGCATCGGCTTCGAGCTGATCCACCAGGAGGTCGTGCGCCGGGGCATCACCGTCACCGCCGAGCAGCGCCGCCAGACCGAGCGGGAGCTGGAGGAGTCCTACGGCCGGGACGTGTTCCGGGCCTTCCCGGCGGCCTACCGCCGGGACCTGGTGCGGATCTTCTCCGAGGTCTCGGCCCTGGGTGAGGCCCTCGGGGAGGCGGCGGTGGACGACGAGGCCGTCCGCCGCTTCTACGAGGAGAACCCCGACGCCTTCTCCCAGACCTGCGTGCGCCACATCCTGGTGGACTCCGAGGCCAAGGCGGCCGAGCTCAAGGCCCGCATCGCCGCCGGGGAGAGCTTCGCCGACCTGGCCCGGGCCGAGTCCACCGACAACCAGGTGCCCAACGGCAGCGCCCAGCAGGGCGGCGACCTGGGCTGCGTGGCCAAGGGCAGCCTGGTCCCCGAGTTCGAGGCGGCCATGGAGGCGCTTCAACCCGGCCAGGTCAGCGACCCGGTGCAGACCCAGTTCGGCTACCACCTCATCGAGGTGCTCGAGCGCAAGGTGGTGCCGTTGGAGGAGGCCGCGCCCCGGATCCGGGAGAACCTCCAGTCGTCGCGGCCCGACCCGGTGCAGCGGTTCGTGACCGAGGCGCTGGCCGACGCCACCATCGAGGTCAACCCCCGCTACGGCACCTTCGTGAAGGAGGGGCCCAACCCGGGCGTGCGGGCCCCCAAGCTCCTCGAGGAGCCCCCGACCACCGCCCCGCCCCTGCCCGAGCCCACGCCCGGGCCGTGACCCCCCGGGTGGTGGTGGGCGGGCTCGGCCCCGCCGGCCCCGACCTCCTCACCGCCGCCACCCTGGCCGCCGTGGCCCGGGCGCCCCGCGCCTTCGTGCGCACCGCCCGCCACCCGGCGGCCGCCGCCGTCCCCCGGGCCGTGCCGTTCGACGCCGTGTACGAGGAGGCGCACACGCTGGAGGAGGTCTACGCCTCCATCGTGGACGCCCTGGTGGAGGCGGCCGGCGAGGAGGGCGAGGTCCTCTACCTGGTGCCCGGCTCCCCGTCGGTGGCCGAGCGCACCGTCGAGCTGCTGCGGGCCGACGCCCGGGTGGTGGTGGAGGTGCTGCCGGCGCTGTCGTTCGTCGACCTGGCCTGGGACCGCCTCGGCGTCGACCCGGTGGCGGCCGGCGCCCGCCTGGTGGACGGGCGGCGCTTCGCCCAGGAGGCGGCGGGCGAGCGGGGGCCCCTGCTGGTCGCCCAGTGCGACTCGGCGCTGGTCCTCTCCGAGGTCAAGCTGGCGGTGGACGACCCGCCCCCGTCGCTCACCGTGCTCCAGCGCCTGGGACTGCCCGACGAGTCGGTGCGGGAGGTGGCCTGGCACGACCTCGACCGGGTGGTGGAGCCCGACCACCTCACCTCGCTGTGGATCCCGTCGCTGGCCGACCCGGTGGGCCGGGAGCTGGTGGCCTTCGCCGAGCTGGTGCGCACCCTGCGCCAGCGCTGCCCGTGGGACCGGGAGCAGACCCACGCCAGCCTCACCCGCCACCTGCTGGAGGAGGCCTACGAGGCGGTGGAGGCCGTCGAGGCACTGGACGGGGCCGGCGCCGCGGGCATGGCCCACCTCCAGGAGGAGCTGGGCGACCTGCTGTTCCAGGTGTGCTTCCACGCCACCCTGGCCGCCGAGGCCGGCCACTTCACCCTGGCCGACGTGGCCCGGGGAATCCACGACAAGCTGGTCTCCCGCCACCCCCACGTGTTCGGCGCCGTGCGGGCCGACACGGCCGGCGAGGTGATGGCCAACTGGGACCGCATCAAGGCCGAGGAGAAGGGCCGGGCCAGCGTCATGGAGGGCATCCCCGCCGCCCTGCCGTCGCTCCTGCACGCCGCCAAGGTCCAGCGCCGGGCGGCGTCGGCGGGCTTCGACTGGGAGTCGGTGGACGGCGCCTACCCCAAGGTGGCCGAGGAGCTGGAGGAGCTGCGGGCCGACCCGTCCGAGGACGAGCTGGGCGACCTGCTCTTCGCCGTGGTCAACGTCGCCCGCCACCTGGGCCTCGACCCCGAGGCCGCCCTGCGGGGCGCCACCGTGAAGTTCCGGGACCGGTTCTCGGCGGTGGAGGCCCTGGCCCGCCGGCGGGGGCTCGACCTGGCCTCCCTCGGCCTCGACGCCGTCGACGCCCTGTGGGACGAGGTGAAGGCGGCCGGGGCCGGCCCGGGCGAGGGCGGGTAGTGCTTCGACCTCGTTCGTTCGCTCCGCTCACTCCATTCGGCCGAGTTCGATCGGGCTCCTGGGGGGCGAGCGGAGCTCGCGCCGCCTCCGCCCTGTCCTTCTCTCGGTGTCCGCAGCCGTAGGAGGCCGCCTCCGGCGGCGAGAGCGGCCACGGACCATGCCGCTGCGAACGGGGCGCCGGCTCGTGGCCGGGCAGTAGCGGGCGACCGCGCTCAGCGGGCCGGGCGGTGGGCGGTGACCAGCCACGCCGCCGACGCGAAGCGCACGCCGTCGGCTCCGGCGGCCTCGGCCAGCGCGGCGCGCACCCGGGCGAAGGCCTGCTCCCGCCCCGCCTCGTCGAGGTCCTCGGTGAGGCCCTTGACGATGCCCAGGGTGCGCACGAAGCCCCAGGCGTCGTCGGCGTCGGCGCCCAGCCGAACGGCGCCGTCGACCGGCTCCAGCTCGACGCCGGCGAAGCCGGCGCCGGCGAGCACGGACCGGACGTGGCCGGCGTCGGCCAGCCCGAACGGGCCGGGGGCGTGGGGCGGCGGGTCGGGGAGGGCGCGGCCGAGGGCCAGGGCGTCGCGGATGGCCGTGACCCACGGGTTGCTCGTCATGTCGCGCCACGCCAGCAGGGCCAGGCGCCCGCCCGGGCGCAGGGCCCGGCGCAGGTTGGCGAAGGCGGCCACTGGGTCGGCGAAGAACAGGGCGCCGAAGCTGCTGACGACCACGTCGAAGGACTCGTCGGCGAAGGGGTGGACCTGGGCGTCGGCCTGCTCGAACGACAGGTTGGCCACGCCCTCGGCCGCCGCCCGGCGCCGGGCCTCGTCGAGCATCCTCGACGACAGGTCCACGCCCAGCACCGCCCCGGGGTGGGCCCGGCGGGCGAGCCGGCGGGCCGCCCACCCGGTGCCGCAGCCCACGTCGAGCACGGCGTCGCCCGGGGAGACGAACGGGCCGTCCACCAGCCGCCCGGCGAGGCGGGCGGCGGCGGCCTCGTAGCGGTCGGCGTGGGCCGCCCAGCGCTCCCCCTCCTCCCCGTCCCAGGCCCTGGCCATCTCGACGTTGGCGACGGTCCCCATCCCGGCCTCCCCCCTATACTCCCTTTGGGAGTAAATGTAGGCGGCGGCTCGGAGGGAGTCAATGGCCAGCGAGCTCACCACCACCTCGTACGCCATCCTGGGCCTGCTGGCCGTGCGCCCGTGGACGACCTACGAGCTGGCCCAGCAGATGGAGCGGGCCCTGCACGAGTTCTGGCCCCGGGCCCAGAGCAAGGTCTACGAGGAGCCCAAGCGGCTGGTGGCGGCCGGGCTGGCCAGCGCCTCGCCGGAGGCGGTGGGCCGCCGGCCGCGGACCGTCTATGCCATCACCGTTGCCGGCCGCCGGGCGCTGGCCGCCTGGCTGGCCCGACCGGGGGCGGCGCCGGTGGTGCAGTTCGAGCAGCTCGTCAAGGTCTTCTTCGCCGAGCACGGCACCCGGGCCGACCTGCTGGCCGGCCTGCGGTCGCTGGCCGGGTGGCGGGAGCAGCGGGCGGCGCTGGGCGCGGCCATCTGCCGCGAGTACCTCGAGGGCCGGGGGCCGTTCCCCGAGCGCCTGCCGTGGCTCATCCTCACCGGCTCGTTCCTCAGCCGCTTCGACCAGCTGGTCGGCGACTGGGCGGAGTGGGCCGCCTCGGTCGTGGAGGGGTGGCCCGACGACCTGCGCGCCGCCCCGCCGGACTGGGCGACGCTGGAGGCCATGGCCGCCCAGGACGAGGCCCACCTCCGCCGGGCGGCGGCCCGGCGGGCGGGCGACGCCTAGTGCCGTGGCCACAGACCTCTGCCGCGCGTTCGCAGCGTCAAGGTCCGTGGCCGCACTGGCCGCCGTAGGCGGCCTCTACGGCTGCGGACACCGAGGAAGGACAGGGCGGAGGCGGCGCGAGCCCCGCTCGCCCGCCGGAGCACGATCAACTCGGCCGAATGGAGTGAGCGAAGCGAACGAATGAGGTCGACGCACTAGGTCGACTGGCGGGGCGGCCCGGTGGCCGCGCCAACATGGTCGGGTGGACGACCCCCTGGCCGACGCCGCCGAGACCCTCCGCCGCCGCCACCGCCTCGTGGTCGACGTGGAGGACCGGACCATCACCGTGGTCGACGCCGTGAACGGCGACCCGGGCCACGCCGTCCTCCGGGTCCTCGGGGTGGCGGAGGGCGCCTCGCCCGTCGGCGCCGCGGCCTACGGCGCCACCGGGGTGGCGGCCGGGGTGTGGGCCGACCCCGAGCTGTTCCTGGCCCGCTGGACCCGGGGGCAGCGCTGGGTGGTGGGCTACCGCCTCGGCGGTGGCTCGAAGCCCAACCACTACGTCCGCACCGAGGGCCGGATCCCCACCCGGCTGGAGACCGGAAGCTGGTACGCCACCGTCCCCGACGACGTGCGGGCCTGGTTCGCGGAGGCCGGCCTGTCGCTGGACGAGCGCCCCTTCGCCGGCGTCGACGTGCCCGGGGCCGACCCCCCGCCGCCCCCGCCGCCCAGC
>JBKHXC010000365.1:0-1546 GCA_046566225.1 Acidimicrobiia bacterium | reverse complement strand
ACGGCTGCGGACACCCAGAGAGGACAGGGCGGAGGCGGCGCGAGCTCCGCTCGCCCGCCGGAGCACGATCCAACTCGACCGAATGGAGTGAGCGAAGCGAACGAATGAGGTCGAAGCGTCGGTCCGTGGCCGCACCCGCCGCCGCAGGCGGCCTCTACGGCTGCGGACACCCAGAGAGGACAGGGCGGAGGCGGCGCGAGCTCCGCTCGCCCGCCGGAGCACGATCCAACTCGGCCGAATGGAGTGAGCGAAGCGAACGAATGAGGTCGAAGCACTAGCAGATGCGGGGGAGGGGGTCGCCGACGAGCATGTCGACGATGCGGGTGCCGCCGAAGGTGGTGTTGAGGATCACCACGCCCGGCGGGTCGTCGCGGATCTCGCCGATGACGGCGGCGTGCTCGCCCAGCGGGTGGCCCCGCAGGGCGGCCATGGCGGCGTCGCACTGGTCGGCGGGCACGACGGCCACCAGCTTCCCCTCGTTGGCCACGTAGAGGGCGTCGATCCCCAGGATCTCGCACGCCCCGTTCACCGCGTGGCGCACGGGAACCGCCGCCTCGTCCAGCGAGACGTGCACCTCGGCGGCCCGGGCCAGCTCGTTGCACACGGTGGCCACCCCGCCCCGCGTGGGGTCGCGCAGCCAGCGGGTGCCGGGCGCCGCCTCCAGCAGGGCCTCCACCAGCCCGCCCAGGGGGGCGGTGTCGGAGCTGACGTCGGCGAAGATGCCCAGCTCCCCCCGGGCGAGCATGACGGCCACGCCGTGGTCGCCGACGTAGCCGGACACGATCACCTTGTCGCCCGGGCGCACGTTGGCCGGCCTCAGGTCCACGCCGGCGGGGATGACGCCGACGCCGGCGGTGGTGATGTAGACGCCGTCCGCCGCCCCCCGGTTCACCACCTTGGTGTCGCCGGTGACGACCTGCACGCCGGCGTCGGCGGCGGCCAGCGCCATGTCGGCCACCAGGTCCTTCAGCTCGCCGATGTCGAGCCCCTCCTCGAGGACGAAGGCGGCGGAGATCCACCGGGGCCGGGCGCCCGCCATGGCCAGGTCGTTCACCGTGCCGTGGACCGCCAGGTGGCCCACCGAGCCGCCCGGGAAGCGGCGGGGCTTGACGACGTAGGAGTCGGTGGAGAAGGCCAGGCGCTCGCCCGACGGCAGCGCCAGGACGGCCGAGTCGCCCAGCGGCTCGAGCGCCTCGTTGCGGAACGCCTCCAGGAACACGGCGTCGAGGAGGGCGGCCGACGCCTTGCCGCCCGCCCCGTGGGCGGTGTTGACGGCGGTGTCGAGCAGGCGGGGGCGGCGGCGGCGGAAGGCCTCGATGCGGTCGAGGACGACCTCCTCGTGCGACGGGCCCGGGCGCGGGCCGCTCGAAGCCGGCGAGGGGTCGCCGGGCGGGCGGGCGCCGTCGCCGGTCGCCACCGGGGCGCCGCCGTCCCGGCTGGCGCCGGGGCCGGTCATGCCGAGCGGACCGGGATCCGCGCCGCCTTGGTGAACCGGCCGTAGTTGTAGTAGGCGGCGCAGGCGCCCTCGGAGGAGACCATGCAGGTG
>JBKHXC010000364.1:0-3121 GCA_046566225.1 Acidimicrobiia bacterium | reverse complement strand
AGCTGGTGGTAGCGGACGTCGTGGTGCTCGATGAGCCGGCGCAGCTCGTCGGCCCGCCCGGCGGGGTCGTCGGAGCAGGTCATGGGGCCGGCGGGGGCGGGGCGGCGAGCTAGAGCGGGGCCCGAGGCGGCGGCGGCCTCCCCGGCGGGGGCGGGGGCGTCGGGGCCGGGTGCGGGGGGAGGGCGGCGAGCGGGAGCGGGGCCCGAGGCGGCGGCGGGGCCGGGGCGCCGGCGGGGCTTGTCGCCCGGCTCCCCGCCGCCGGCGGGCGCGGCGCCGCCCTCGCCGTCCACCGCCGCCGAGCCGGGGGCGGCCGGGGGCGCCCACTCGTCGGCGCCGCCGTGGTCCCCCGCCGGCGGCCCGGCCGTCGCCGGCGCCTGCCGCGGGGGCGGGGCGACGGACCGCACCTGGCGGAGCGTGGCCTCCAGGACGGCCAGCACGTCCTCCACCGGTGCCGATTCCTGCCTGATGGCGAGGCTGTACCGCTTGAACACCTCGAGGTCGACCAGCCGCACGAGTCGCATGCCCGAGATTGTCGCCCACGGCGGGGCTCTGCCAGAGTTCCGCGTCGCCATGGCCCCTCAGCGCGTCATCCCGTGGGCCCTCCGGGCCGCCTGGGTGGTGCTGCCCTTCACCGCCGGGCCCGCCTTCGCCGACGCCCTCGACGCCCGCAGCGGCACCGTCCAGGCCGTCGCCTCCGTCGGGCTGTGGGCGGCGTGGGCGGTGGCGCTGGCCGCCACCCTCGTTCCCCACCCCGTCAGCCTGACCGTGGTGCGCTGCGTCGCTCCCGCCGCCGTGGCCGCCGTGGTGGCCGCCGCCGTCGACGGGACCGCCTCGCCGCTCGCCCTGAGCACGACGGCGCTGGCCCTCGCTCTCGCCCTCCTGCCGGAGACGGGCACCGCCTTCGTCAACGGGCCGGCCTACCCCAACGAGCGGCGCTTCCTCCTGCGGGCGCCGGCGCCGCTCCTCGTCGGCGTCCTGGGCGCGGTGTGGGCGCTGGCCCTCGCCCCCCTGGTCGCCGGGCCGCTCCTCCTGGCCGCCCGCCAGTGGGTGGCGGGGGCGCTGGTGGCCGGCGCCGGCGGGCCGCTGTCGGTCCTCCTGCTGCGGGCCGTGCACGGGCTGTCCCGGCGGTGGCTGGTGTTCGTGCCCGCCGGGGTGGTCCTGCACGACCACATGGCCCTGGCCGACCCCGTGCTGTTCCGGCGCCAGGTCGTGGCCCGCATCGGGCCCGCCCCCGCCGACACCGGCGCCCTGGACCTGACCCAGGCGGCGCCCGGGCTCGGCGTCGAGCTGGCCCTCACCGAGGAGGTGGCCCTGGTCCGGGCCCGGCCCGGCCGGCGCCTGGGCGAGGCGGTGTCGACCAGCCGCATCCTGTTCACGCCCACCCGGCCCGGCGCCGTCCTCCGGGAGGCGGCCCGCCGGGGCCTGCCCGTGGACTGAGCCCGGGCCGACCGGATACCGCACTCCCGAGTAAATAGGTCACCGTTTCGGTGACCTATTTACTCGGGAGCGGCCGGATCAGGCGGCGGTGGCGGCGCCGAGGACGCGGTCGCCGTCGTAGAGGGCGACCGTCTGGCCGGGCGCCACCCGCCGCTGGGGCTCGGCCCAGCGCAGCCCGTCACCCTCGTACACCGCGGCGGCGGGCCGGCCGTGGGCGCTGGCCTGGGCCAGGACCCCGGCGCCGGCGGCGACCGGCCCGTCCACCCACGACAGGCTGGCGGCCTCGAAGGCCACCCGGTCGGCGCAGGCGTCGGCCGCCGTGCCGGCCACCACGGTGGCGGAGGCGACGTCGACCGACACCGCGTAGCGGCGCACGCCGTCGGCCGCGCCCAGGCCGCGGCGCTGGCCCACCGTCACCAGCTCGACGGCGGGGACGGTGCCCACCGGTCGGCCGGTGGCGGCGTCGACCACCCGTCCCGGGTGGAGGGGGATGCGGGGGGCGAGGAAGGCCCGGCGGCCGCCGCTGCGGGAGACGAAGCAGACGTCCTGGCTGTCGGGCTTGGCGGCGGTGCGCAGGCCCAGGCCGGCGGCCCGGGCCCGCACCTCGGCCTTGGTCAGCTCCCCCACCGGCAGCAGCACCCGGGCCAGCTGGGGCTGGCGGAGCACGGCCAGCACGTAGGACTGGTCCTTGGCCGCGTCGGCGCCCCGGCGCAGCTGCCACCGGCCCTCGGCGGCCACCACCCGGGCGTGGTGGCCGGTGGCCACGGCGTCGAAGCCGAGCCGCAGGGCGCGCTCGAGCAGGCGGTCGAACTTGAGGTGGCGGTTGCACTCGATGCACGGGTTGGGGGTGCGCCCGGCGGCGTGGGCCTCGGCGTAGGGGCCGACCACCCGGGCCTCGAAGTCGTCGGTCAGGTTGAACACGTGGTGGGCGATGCCGAGCTGCTGGGCCACCCGGCGGGCGTCGTCCACGTCGGCCACCGAGCAGCACCCGGAGTCGGCCGGCCCGCCCCACAGCTTGAGGGTGGCGCCGACCACGTCGTGTCCGCCGTCGAGCAGGAGGGCGGCGGCGACAGACGAGTCCACCCCGCCCGACATGGCCACCAGTACCCGCACCGCTCAGCCCTCGCGCAGCCGGCCGACGGCCTCGGGCACGACCTTGAGGGCCAGGTCCACCTCGTCGTCGGTGGTGGTGGGGCCGAGCGACAGGCGGAGGCTGGAGAGCGCCTCGGGGCGGGGGACCCCCATGGCGGCGAGGACGTGGGAGGGCTCCATGGCCCCGCTGGCGCAGGCCGAGCCGGCCGACGCGCACACGCCGGCGTCGTCGAGCAGCACGAGGAGGGCCTCGCTCTCCACGCCCGGGAAGCGCAGGTGGCAGCTCCCCGCCACCCGGCCGGCGCGGGGGCCGGTCTCCACCGCGCCGGGCACGGCGGCGAGCAGGCCGTCGGCCAGCCGGTCGCGCAGCGCGCCCACCCGGGCCACGGTCGCCTCCCGACCCTCCACGGTGGCCCGCATGGCGGCGGCCATGCCGACGATGCCGGCCACGTTGTGGGTGCCGCTGCGCCGCTCCCGCTCCTGGCCGCCGCCGTGGAACAGGGGGTCGACCACGACGCCGGAGCGGACCACCAGGGCCCCCACGCCCTTGGGCCCGCCGAACTTGTGGGCGCTGACCGAGACCAGGTCGGCG
>JBKHXC010000363.1:0-3027 GCA_046566225.1 Acidimicrobiia bacterium | reverse complement strand
CGCCATGCACGGCGGTGGGTTGATCGCTCGCCGTGGCGGGCGAGGGCGCGGAGCCGGCGGTCGCGGAAATACGGCCGGGCGACCAGGTGCGCCGGCGGCAGGGTGCCGTGGAGGAGCAGGGCGTGTCCCGGTGCCGCCTGGCGCAGGACGTCGGTGGGCAGGAGCCGGGTGCGGCTGGTCGACTCATTGACGCTGTGCCCGCCCCGGGCCAGGTCGGTGGAGATGGCGTGGTGGCGGACCTCCTCCTCCCCCACCAGGCGGCTGGCCCACTCCAGGGTGGCCAGGTCGGAGACGCCGGAGAAGACGATCTTGGTGCCGTGGTTGGTCAACACGGCATCGGCCAGGGTGCCGTAGGCGGCATCGATCTGGGCCTTGGACTGCCACACGGTGACCAGCAGGATGCCCAGTCCCGAGCAGGTGGAGGCCACGTTGGGCAGCCACCGGGTCGGGGTGTTGGCCGCCTCGTCGAGCACCACCAACAGGTCGGGCAGGGGCTTGCGGTGGCGGCCGGCCCATTCGTAGGCCTGCTGCTCGATGAGGTCGGACAGGATGCCGCCGAACAGCACGGCCAGGCGGTCCTGCTCGTTGAGCGGCCCGCACACGTACAACGTGTTGGGGCCTGACACCAACCACTCGAGGTCGACTTCGCACGACTGGGACACGGCGGCCACCATGGGGTCGGTCCAGATGCCGAGCATGCGCTGGGCGGTGACGTAGATGCCGCTGGTGGTGCGCTGGTCGTTGTTCCACACCGCCTGCAGGCCGTGGTAGGCGATGGCGGCCGCGGCCCGGCGCTCGGGGTCGGAGCTCGACAGGGCCAGGTCGATCAGGCCGCCCAAGTCGCCGCGCTTCTTCGGAGTCGGCCGGTCGCGGGTCTGGACCCAGCGCACCACGTCGGCCATGGTCCGCCCCGAGGCGGCCGCCACCCAGAACAGCGCCGCCAGGAAGGCTGTGCCCAGATCGGAGAAGAACTCCACGTCGGCCCGCCCGCCGGGACGGGCGTAGGCGGCGAGGAGGCTGCGGGCTGCCTTCTGGGCGCCCGAGGGGGTGGCGGCGTCGCGCAGGGGCGACCAGGTGCACGACGCCTGGCCGCTCACCTTGGTGGGATCGAACACCTTGACCTCGCCCAGGGCCCGGCGGCGGGCCAGGGTGGCGTCGAGCAGGTCGTCGCGCACGCTGGACAAGATGGCGGGGCCCTCCCAGTCCAGGATCCCGGAGATGACGTTGGCCGTCTTGCCGCACCGGGTGGGCCCGATGACCGCCACCGCCGAGCGGTCGCCGCGGCGTGTCCGCCCTCCCCGCCGGCCGGCCCCGGCCCGGTTCTCAGTGGCCACCAGGCGCCGGCCCACCCGGCCCACGATGAGCCGGCCCGGCGTGGGCCCACGGACCACCAGGGGCGCCAGGTCCCGGGGGCGGGCCAGGCGGGCGGCGGTGTCGACGCCCAGCCGTCGCCGGCGCTCGGCCCCCGGGCGGGGGCCGACCAGGAGCCGGGCGACGACCACGACGACTCCCACCATGGCGGTGGCCGCCACGGCGGTGGCGACCCAGTAGACGACGGGCCCGGGCACCAGGGGGCGCGCCGGCGGCGGCCAGGCGGCGGCCGGCTCGCCCACGTGCTCGGGCAGGGCCACGGCGGCGCGCACGGCCTCGCCCAGGCCGGCGGGCAGGGTTCGGCCATGGGCCACCAGGGTGTCCAGCTGGGCGCCGGCCCAGGTAGTGGCGCCCACCACCCCGCCCGCGGCAAGGGCCCACAGGACGACGTCGTCGAGGACCGAGGAGGCGCCGGAGGAGCGGGGCGCCGTCATCGCCCGGCGCCCACCAGCTCGGGCCCGGCACCGATGAGGACCTGCTCGGCCGCCCGGCGCCGGCGGGAGGCCCACCGCTCGCTGTGGCCGGTGCGGGCGGCCAGGGCGGCCAGGGGGGCGGCGTCGATGCGGCTGGCGTAGATCAGCCAGCCGTCGCCCGGCTCGAGCACGCCGGTGTCCACCGCGCTGGCCAACACGCCGAGGAGGTCCTCGCCCGGGTTGGCCGCCCGCTCGGCCGGACGCTCGGGTAGCGGGTCGACCAGGCAGCGGTGCGCCGTCCACCGCCGCTCGGCCCGGGCCGCTCCCCGCAGGCGCTGCCAGGTCCCGTCCACGATGGCCCGGGCCGGCCACGGCGGCGGGTCGGGGGCCAGGGCGACGATGCGCTCGGCGGCGAGGGCCACGACGACCTGGTCCAGCTCGTCGAAGCGCGCCCACGGACGCCCGGGTCCCACCAGGTGGCGGGCCCGGCGCACCAGCCCGCACAGGCCGGGCAGCACGGCCTGGAGCACGGTGCGGGCCGGCCACGGCCCCTCGCCCACCTGGGCCAGCACGGCCCGGAGGAGGGCGGCCGAGCGGTCGGGGTCGCCCCGGCGTTGACATTCGGCCACCACCTGGGCGGGGGTGGCCAGGGCGGCCAGGGTGGGATCGGCGGCGGCCCACCGGACGGCGGCGGCCCGGGCGTCGGGGCCGGCGGCGGTGGCCCGCCACTCCTCGCTCAGGCGTCGGAACAGATGCGCGTCGTCGGACATGGCGGCCACGCTGCGCCCCGCCCGTTGCCCGCCCCGTTGCCCACGACGTTGCCGCCGGCGTTGCCGGCCGAGAAAACCTCCGAGGACCGCCCGGCGACGTTGCCGGCGGCGTTGCCAAGCTGGTCATCGGCCGGCGGCGCCGGCGCGGGGTCAGCGGGCCAGGGACCAGAGCACGGCCACGAGCACCAGGACCACGACCAGTGCGACGGCCAGGGCCTGGCGCTGGCGGCGACGGGCGGCGGCCAGCTCGGCCTGGTGGCGAACGGCGGCCTCGGCGGCGGCCCGGCGCTGTTCGGCGGCCTCGGCCAGGGCCACCACGGCGGCGGCGGCGGCCGAAGGAGCCGGATGGGAGCGCTGGGCGGCCAGGTCGGCCACCGTGCGGTCGCCGGCGTGGCCGAGGGCCACCCACACCGGGATGGGGCAGGAGGCGATGGCCTCGGCCAGCTCGGGGGCGTCCCAGGCGGCCAGGTCGC
>JBKHXC010000362.1:0-3425 GCA_046566225.1 Acidimicrobiia bacterium | reverse complement strand
CGCCGGCGGGAGGGCCTCCGGCGGCGGGGGACGGGACTCCGCCGCCACCGCCGCGGCCAGGGCGGCGCCCACCCCGCCGGCGCCCACCGCGGCCGCCGACGACCTCCCGGCCCGTCCCGCCTCTGGTCCCACCACCAGGGGCAGGGGCCCGAAGACGGGACCGCCCCGTCCCGCCGGCGGCGCCGGGGGCGGCGGCCGGGCGGGCGGCTCGACGGCAGCGGCCGCGGCGGCGGCGGGGGGGACCGCCGGCGGCAGGCCACCGGAGCCGACCCCCGGGAAGGGCGCGGCCAGCAGGCCGAGGCACACGGCGATGAGGGCGGGGAGCGCGGGTCCGGTGGTCATGGGTGGCGGTGCCGGCTCCGTCGCCGGCCGGGGGCTCGTCCGGCACCATGCAACCACGGGGACGCGACGGCGCGGCGAGGGCCCTCCAGCCGGAGGCGCCGCGTGCCGACCAGTACGGGGTGCACGACGACCCGGGCACCGGCCGGCTCCCCGCCCCGGAGGCCATCGCCCGGCGGGCGGTGCCCAACCTCCTCGAGGCCACGATCGTGCCCGCCGCCCTGTTCTACGTCGTGCTCGTGCACGTGGGTGCGGGCGCCGCCATGCTGGCCACGCTGGCCTGGTCGGGCGCGGTGCTCCTGCGCCGCCTGGTCCGCGGCGAGCGGGTCCCGTCGCTGCTCGTCCTCTCCCTCGCCGGCCTGGCCCTGCGGACCACCGTCGGCGTGGCCACCGGCAGCGCCTCGCTCTACTTCGTGCAGCCGGTGGTCAACGCCACCGCCATGGGCCTGCTCTTCCTGGGGTCGCTCGCCGCCGGCCGGCCGCTGGTCGCCGGCCTGGCCGCCGACTTCTGCCCGCTGGCGCCCGACGTCGCCGCCCGCCCCGGCGTGGCCCGCCTCTTCGGCCGCCTCACCCTGCTGTGGGCGGGCGTCCACCTGGCCACCGCCGCCACCACCCTGGGGCTGCTGGTGTCGCTGCCCCTGGCCACCTTCGTGGCCGTGAAGACCCTGGCGTGCCTCGCCATCACCGCCGCCGGCGCGGCGCTCACCGTGTCCTGGGCGCGGCGCACGGCGCGGGCCGAGGGCCTGGTGCCCGCCACCGCCGGCGACGGCGCGCCCCTCGCCGCCGCCCCGTCGGCCGCCTGAGGCCGGCCCTCTCCGCCAACCCGTCGCGCGGGCGACTCGGATCCGAGTCGTTCCGGTGACAGGTTGGGTCGGGGTAGGACCGGCGGGCCCCCGGAGAAGCGTTCTCCCGCCGGGTCCGGCGTCTTCCCCGACGCCGGTGGACGGTTCGCCCCGGTTCGGCCCCGCCGGGCTCCCCATGGCATCCTCGCCGGCGTGTCGTCGCCCGCCAGCCCGCTCGGAGCCGCCTTCGGGCGGCTGTGGACGGCGGCCGCCCTGGCCAACCTGGCCGACGGCGTGCTGCGGGTTGCCCTCCCGCTGCTCGCCGTCCGCCTCACCACCGCGCCCGCCCTGGTCGCCGGCGTGGTCGTGGCCCAGCGCCTGCCGTGGCTGTTCCTCGCCCTGCCCGCCGGCGCCCTGGCCGACCGGCTCGACCGGCGCCGGGTCATGGTCGCCGTCGAGCTGCTCCGGGCCGGCGTGCTGTGCGCCCTGGCCGTCCTGGCGGCCGCCGGGGCGGAGACGTTGGTGGGCATCTACGCCGCCGCCCTGGCGCTGGGTGTCGGAGAGACGTTGTTCGACACGTCCGCCCAGTCGATCCTTCCCTCGGTGGTCGACCGGCACCGGCTCAGCGAGGCCAACGGCCGGCTGTTCGCGGTGGAGCTGACGGCCAACGAGCTGGTGGGCCCCGCCGTGGGCGGGCTGCTCGCCGCCGCCGCCCTGTGGAGCGCGTTCGCCGGAGGGGCCGGGGCCTACGCACTGGCAGCCGCCTCCCTGGCCGCCATGGCCGGCAGCTACCGCGCCGCCCGCACCGGCCCGCCGGCCGGCATCCGCGCCGAGATGGCCGAGGGCCTGCGGTTCGTGTGGCGCAACCGCCTGCTGCGGGCCCTGGCCCTGATGCTGGGCGGCAGCTCGATGGCGCTGACGGCGTGGATGTCGGTGTTCGTCCTCTTCGCCGTCGACCCCGGCCCCATGGGCCTGTCGCCGGCCGGGTACGGGCTGCTCCTGTCGACCGGGGCGGCGGGGGGGATCGCCGGCTCGTGGGCGGGCGCCGCCCTGGAGCGGTCCCTGGGGCGGGCCCGGTGCCTGCTCGCGGCGGTGGCGGCCCTGTCCGCCGCCATGCTGGCCCCGGTGCTCACCGCGTCGGTCGCCGCCAACGCCGCCGCCCTGGCGCTCGCCACGTCGGCGGCGGTGGCGTGGAACGTCGTCACCGTGTCGCTGCGGCAGTCGATCACGCCCGACCACCTCCTGGGGCGGATGAACGCCGCCTACCGGCTGCTGGGGTGGGGGACGATGCCGGTGGGCGCCGCCCTGGGCGGGGCGGTGGCCGAGGCCCTCGGCCTCCGGGCGACCTTCCTCGCCGCCAGCCTGGTGGCGGCCGCCGTCCTGGTCGGCAGCGTGGTCGTCACCGACGAGGCCATCGCCGCCGCCGAGGGCTCGGGCGGGGCCACGGTGGGCTGACGCTTCGGCCTGTGGCCGGGGTTCCCTGGCCACGGACCTTCGCCTCGTGCGCAGCGGCAAGGTCCGTGGACGCACTCTGCCGCAGGCGGCCTCGACGGCTGCGGGCCGAAATGGGGCAGGGCGGAGGCGGCGCGAGCTCCGCTCGCCCGCCGGAGCACGATCCAACTCGACCGAATGGAGTGAGCGAAGCGAACGAGTGAGGTCGACGCACTAGCCTCGACCGGCGATGGCCCGGGCGTTCACCTGCCTCGGGGCCGGCCCCGACCTCGACGCCGCCTACCGGGGCGCGGTCGGCGGGGCGGCCCGGTGGCGTCGACCACCGGCGTGCGGGAGATCGACGTACCCCCGGGCGCCCAGCCGTCGAAGCTCGGCACCTGGGTCCAGCGGGCGGCCCAGGACCCGGCGTCGGCCGCCGACGTGCCCCACGAGCACCGGGCCGCGGTGGAGCGCGAGGCGGTCGCCCTGGTGGCCGACCCCGCCACCTGCCTGGCCATCCGCCTCGACGGCGACCTGGCCGAGCGCACCAAGGCCCGGGCCGGCGCCGCCGCCGGCGACGTCGCCTACCTGCTCTTCGGCCTGGCCCCCGAGACCACCTAAGGCCCTGGCCACGAACCTTTGCCCGCGTTCGCAGCGCCAAGGCCCGTGGCCGCACCCGCCGCCGCAGGCGGCCTCCACGGCTGCGGGCACCGAGGAGGGACAGGGCGGAGGCGGCGCGAGCTCCGCTCGCCCGCCGGAGCTCCGTCCAACTCGACCGAATGGAGTGAGCGAAGCGAACGAATGAGGTCGACGCACCAGCCGGTCGGGCGGGGCGGCGGGGGGCGGGTCAGGCGGCGGGGCGGCGGGCCACCA
>JBKHXC010000361.1:0-5279 GCA_046566225.1 Acidimicrobiia bacterium | reverse complement strand
CGGCTGGCCCGGGAGTCGGCCGGCTGGCAGCGCCGCCTGTTCCTGGAGCTGCCGGTGGTGAGCGAGCAGCTGGCCATGCTGCTGTCCGCCGGGTTCTCCCTGGGCTCGGCGCTCAACCGGCTGGGCGCCCGGGGCCAGGGGGCGTGCGCGTCCGACCTGCGCCGGGTGACCGGCCGCATCCGCCAGGGGCTCTCCGAGGTCGAGGCCCTGCGGGAGTGGGCCGACGTGGCCCGGGTGCCCGCCCTCGACCGGCTGGTTCCCGTCCTGGCCCTCAACCGGGAGGCGGGCGACCTCGGCCGGCTCATCTCCGACGAGGCCCGGGGCATCCGCCGCGACGTCCAGCGGGAGCTGGTGGCGACCATGGACCGGAGGGGCCAGCAGGTGTGGATCCCCGTCACCGTCGCCACCCTCGTGCCCGGCGTGATCTTCCTGTCCATCCCCTTCCTCGACGCCCTCAGGCAGTTCTCCACCTCGTAGACAAGGAGCGATCATGAACGACCTGGCCCTGCACGCCTACGTCGGCCAGCGCACGGCCCGGGCCGCGCTCGCCGCCCGCCTGGCCCGCGACGAGCGGGGCGAGGGGGTGATCTCCACCGCCATCGCCGTGCTGGTCATGGCCTTCCTCGGCGTCCTCATGTGGCAGCTGTTCAGCGACACGCTGATCGACTCCAACACCAACGTCAACGACAAGCTCGACGAGATGAGGTAGCGGGGCGGTGCCCGGGCGTCGGGGCGAGCGGGGCTCGGGGATCCTGAGCACCGTGCTCGGGGCCGGGGTGTTCCTCGCCCTGATGCTCTTCGCCGCCCAGCTGCTGGTCGGCCTGCACTACCGCTCGGTGGTCACCGCCGCCACCTACGACGCGGCCCGGGCGGTGGCGGGCGCCGACGCCGGCGACGAGGCCGTCGCCCGGGCCGACGCGGTGCGCAACGCCCGCGCCGTGCTGGGCGGCTACGGGGGCCGGGTGGCGTTCGACTGGGGGAGGTCGACGCCCGACGTGGTGGTCCTCGTCGCCACCGCGCCCCGGCCCAGCTTCCTGCCCGCGGCCCTCACCGGCCCGGTCGGGCTGGGCGACTTCGAGCGCACCGTGGCCGTGCGCCGGGAGATGCTGCGGTGACGGACACGCCGGCGGCGCACCGGGGCCGGCCGGCGACGCCCCGGTCGCCCGCCCGGCGGCGCACCGGGGCCGGCCGGGGACCGGGGCGGGCCCGGGGCCAGGCCGGCCAGGTCGGCGGCGTCGAGGGCCTGGCGTTCGGCGTGCTGGTGTTCGTCTTCGGCGCCCTGCTCGTCACCAACGCCTGGGGCGTGATCGACGCCAAGATGGCCGCCACCTCGGCCGCCCGGGAGGCGGCCCGGACCTACGTCGAGTCCCCCACGGCGGCCGCCGCGGCGGCCGGCGCCGAGGCGGCCGGCTTCGACGCCATCGTGGCCCACGGCCGCCTCCCGGAGCGGGCCCGCGTCCAGCGGGTCGACGGCGGGCCGTTCTCCCGCTGCGCCCGGGTGGTCATCGAGGTGACCTACCGGGTGCCCCTCGTCGTCGTGCCCCTGCTCGGCCAGACCGGCGACGGCATGACGGTGACCGCCCGCCACGCCGAGGTGGTGGACCCGTACCGCACCGGCGTGCCCGGCCCGGCGGCCTGCGATGGCTGAGCGGCGCGCCGGCGCCGGCGGCCGGCCCCGCGCCGGCGCCCGGGCCGACGCCGGGTCGGTGCTCATGCTGGTGCCCGCCGGGGTGCTGGTGCTGTTCGTGCTGGGAGCCATCGCGGTGGACGCCGCCATCGGCTTCCTGGCCCAGCGGGAGCTGTCCGCCACCGCCGCCGCCGTGGCCAACGACGCGGCCACCGTCGCCCTCGCCGAGGACCGCTTCTACGCCGACGACGCCGCCGGCCGGCTCGAGGTGGACGAGGGCGCGGCGGCCGAGGTCGTCCGCCGGGGCCTGGAGCTGCGGGCCCCCCGCGGGGTGCACGACGTCTCCTGGTCGGTCAGGGCGGCCGGCGACCAGGTGTGCGTCACCCTCACCGGCCGGGTGCCGTACCTGTTCTCCCGGATCGTCCCCGGCGCGCCCCAGCACGCCGCCGTGCGGGGCCGGGCCGTCGCCACCGCGGCGCGCCCGGCGACGCCGGTGCCGGGCGCCGGCCTGGACTGCTGACCCGTCCTCCCAGTACCCCCAGCCGCCCGGGCGGGCGACCGGCGACGACGGGGACCGCCGGCGCCGCTCCCTGCCGCCGCAGGCGGCCCCCCCCTGCTGCCGGCCGGGAGGACAGGGCGGAGGCCGGCAGGCTCCGCCGGCCGGCCGCAGCACCGCCGGCGCGGCTCGGAACCTCCGGTTCCGAGCCGATTCTCCTCAGCTGGCGGCGATGCCGGCCGCCAGCAGGACGCCGAAGGCGAGCTGCAGCCCGCCGGTGCCGACCAGCACGCCGACCAGGTCGGGGCCGACCGTGCCGGAGAGCACGGCCCGCACCGGGCGGCGGGCGGGGACGGCGGCGGCGATGGCCCCCAGTGCCCACGGGCGGGCCACCGCGATGGGCGGCACGAGCAGGAACGCCCCCGCCACGCAGCCGACGTAGAGGACCCGGGTGGCGTGGTCGCCCAGGCGCACGGCCAGCGTCCGCTTGCCGGCGGCGGCGTCGGTGGGGATGTCGCGGAGGTTGTTGACGACCAGCAGGGCGGTGGCCAGCAGACCGACCGGGACGGAGGCGAGCACGGCCAGCCCCGTCACCGCCTCGAGGTGGACGTAGGCCGACCCCACGGTGGCCACCACGCCGAAGAACACGAACACCGCCACCTCGCCCAGGCCGGCGTAGCCGTAGGGACGGGCGCCGCCGGTGTAGAACCAGCCGGCGGCCAGGCAGGCGGCCCCCACCAGGACCAGCTCGAACCCCACGGCGGCGGCCAGCACCAGGCCGGCGGCGCCGGCCACGGCGAAGGCGCCCAGGGCGGCGCGCTTGACGGCCGCCGCCGAGGCCAGGCCGCCGGCCACCAGGCGGACGGGGCCGACCCGGGCGTCGTCGGTGCCCCGCACCCCGTCGGAGTAGTCGTTGGCGTAGTTGGTGCCGACCTGGATCGCCACCGACACGACGAGGGCCAGCAGCGCCCGCCACCAGACCACCCCGCCCTGGGTGGACGCCACCGCCGTGCCCACCAGGACGGGGACGACGGCGGCGGGCAGGGTGCGGGGCCGGGCCCCGGCCACCCACGGCGAGCTCACGGCCGCCGCGGGAACCGCGAGAAGTCGGGGGGGCGCTTCTCGACGTAGGCGTCGCGACCCTCCCGGGCCTCGTCGCCCATGTAGAACAGCAGGGTGGCGTCGCCCGCCAGCTGCTGGACGCCCGCCAGCCCGTCGTCCGCCGCGTTCATCCCCGACTTGAGCACGCGCAGGGCCAGCGGCGAGAGGCGCAGCATCTCCCGGCACCACTGCACCGTCTCCTCCTCCAGCCGCTCGAGAGGGACGACGGCGTTGACCAGGCCCATCTCGAGCGCCTGGCGGGCGTCGTACTGGCGGCAGAGGAACCAGATCTCCCGCGCCTTCTTCTGGCCCACCACCCGGGCCAGGAGGCCGGCGCCGTAGCCGGCGTCGAACGAGCCCACCCGGGGACCGGTCTGGCCGAAGCGGGCGTTGTCGGCGGCGATGGTCAGGTCGCACACCACGTGGAGCACGTGGCCGCCGCCGATGGCGTAGCCGGCGACCATGGCCACCACCGGCTTGGGGCAGCGGCGGATCTGCACCTGGAGGTCGAGCACGTTGAGTCGCCCGATCCCCTTGCGGGCCACCTCGTCGTCACCCAGGTAGCCGTCGTCGCCCCGGACCTTCTGGTCGCCGCCCGAGCAGAACGCCAGCGGGCCCTCGCCGGTGAGGACCACCACGCCGACGTCGGGGTCGTCCTGGGCCAGGGTGAAGGCCTTGGACAGCTCGGCCACCGTCTGGGGCCGGAAGGCGTTGCGCACCTCGGGCCGGTTGATCGTGATCTTGGCGATGCCCTCGGCCGTCTCGTAGCGGATGTCGCTCCACGCACCGGACGGCTCCCACGCCGGCAGCGCCGGGGGCGGGCCTCCGGGGGACTGGGCCATAGCGCTTGGGTACCCTACCGGCGTGCCCTCGCTGGTCGCCATCACGGCGGAGGGCACCGACCGCTTCGTGCGGGAGCTGCGGGCGGCCTGGGACCGGGGCGACGCCGTGCTCCCCGTCGACCCCCGCCTCCCGCCGCCGGCGCGCGACGCGGTGCTGGCCCGGCTGGGCGCCGGGCGGCCGGTGGACGACGGTGACGCCGTCGTGGTGGCCACCAGCGGCTCGACCGGGGCCCCCAAGGGGGTGGTGCTCACCTTCGATGCGCTGGCCGCCGCCGCCCGGGCCGTGTCGGCGCGCCTGGCCGTGGACCCCGCCGCCGACTCGTGGCTGGCCTGCCTGCCGCTGTCCCACGTGGGCGGCCTCGGGGTGGTGGCCCGGGCCCTGCTCACGGCCACGCCGCTCACCGTCCGCCCCGCCTTCGACCCGGCCGTCGACGCCACCCTGGTGTCGCTCGTCCCCACCGTGGCCGACCGGGTCGACACGTCGCGGTTCCGGGCGGTGCTCGTGGGGGGCGCCTCCGACCGGCGGGCGCGGGGGCCCAACGTCGTGCGCACCTACGGCATGACCGAGACGGGAGGCGGCGTCGTCTACGACGGGGTGCCCCTCGACGGCGTGGAGGTGCGGGCCGACGCCTCGGGCCAGCTCCTCGTCCGGGGCCCGATGCTGCTGCGGTGCTACCGCGACGGTTCCGACCCCCGCGACGCCGAGGGCTGGATGGCCACGGGTGACCTGGGCGCGGTGCTCGCCGACGGGCGGGTGGTGGTCCACGGGCGGCGCTCGGACCTCATCGTCACCGGCGGCGAGAACGTGTGGCCGGCCGACGTGGAGGAGGCGCTGCAATCGCACCCGGCGGTGGCCGAGGTGGCGGTGGTGGGCCGGGACGACCCGGAGTGGGGCCAGCGGGTCGTCGCCGTGGTGGTGCCCGCCGAGCGGGCGGCGCCGCCCGCCCTGGCCGACCTCCGCGCCTGGGTGAAGGAGCGCCGGCCCGCCTTCGCCGCCCCCCGGGAGCTGGTCCTGGCCGACGCCCTGCCCCGCACGGGGACCGGCAAGGTGGCCCGCGACCGCCTGCTCGCCTGATCCCCTCGCCTGTGGGGTCGGGACCCGGTCCCCCGAGCCGCTTGGACAACGAGCGCCGAGGGAGCGGCGGCTGTGCGGTCCCTCGGGCCTGTCGGCCGAGTGGGGCCGGCGCGGTCGCTCGGACCCGTCGGTCCGGGT
>JBKHXC010000360.1:0-4374 GCA_046566225.1 Acidimicrobiia bacterium | reverse complement strand
CGCCGGCGTGGCGGTCGCCGCCCGCAACCGCACCTGAGGTGGGCGATTCGGGCTGAGCGGCCGGCCTGCGACGACCCCCGGAGCGTCACCGGGGCCCGCGTGTCGCCCGACCGCCGAGTTCGCCGATGGGGCGCCGCATGACGCCCGCTGGCCGGCGCCGACCGCTCGGGAAGTCGGTGACCTGGGCCTGGCACAAGGCAAACAGTGGGCGCGCCTTGTAGCCATGGAGGAATGGAGCCGTCCGGCGACTGCGCTCTCCTCCCGTGGGCAGATGAGCCTCCCGGCCGCCGCCCGAGCGCGACAGATGGCCCGCCTTGGCCACGCCAGCCCCCAGGCGTCGATGATCTACCGGCACGCCGCCCACGACCGGCGACCGGCGGATCGCCGAGGGCCTCGACGCCATGGCCGCCGAGGCCGGCCTGAGCCCGCCGGAGGCTGCCAGCGACGAGGCCCCGTCGGTGAGTCGTACTGGCGAGGCCCGTGGTCGCGGACGTTCGAGGCGCCGGTGACCGCCGGCGTTACAAGGCAAATGGTGGACGCGCCTTGTAGCCTTCGGGGTATGGAGTCCTCCGGCGATCTCCGCGTCTCCTCCCGTGGGCAGATGAGCCTCCCGGCCGCCGCCCGAACGCGGTGGGAGCTGACCGGCGGCGGCGAGGTCGGCTACCTGGACCTGGGCGACGCTCTGCTCCTGGTGCCCGGCGGGGTGGAGGCCCTCCGGCGCCGCGTGCTCAGCGCCGTGACCGAGTCGGACTGGAAGGCGGCGGCATCCGGGTTCGGCGATCCCGACCTCGCCGACGAGTGACCGTCGCCCTCATCGACGACCAGGCGCTCGGCGCCGTGCTCCGCGGCGAGCCACCGGCCCCGCTCGCCGGTCTGGCCCTCGCCACCACCGGCTGCTGGTACGTGCGGCTGTGCCAGGCCGTGCTCTCTGCGACCGAGCGGCCGGGCGTGCTGTCGCGACCGTTCGAGGAGCTTCTCGAGGCGGATAGGCGCCGGGCGGTCGACGCCCTGGTCGAACTGCCCGTCCACATCGGACTCCTCGGCCTGCGCCACCTCGGGCCGGCCATCGGCCGGCTGCGCCAGCGGCACTCGCTGAACCTGCTCGCCGGTGAAGCGGTGGCCGCCGCCAACCGTCTCGATGCCGACGTCTTCCTGTCCGCCCCGTCGCCGATGCTGGAGCAGGCCCTCGCCGTCGAGGGACGCACGTGGGCCCGGCTCCCGTGACGTGGCTGGCGCGCGGTCCGTCACTGGGGCTCGACGTCGACAGCCAACGATGAACTCGGCTCGGCTCCCACGATGACCGGCGACACCCCGCAGGTGACCCGCCGCAAGCCATGAAGATGTGCACGTAGTGGCACGCCGGGCCTATGGCCGTGCCCTACCGGAGCCCCGCACCCCCGCTGACCTGCGGTTTTGTGGTGGTCGGGACCGGTGTCGATCCGGTGACCTCGCGCTTGTCAGGCGCGCGCTCTACCAACTGAGCTACCCGACCGTAGCGTCGCCCACCGTAGTCGGGCGCCTGGCCGGGTGATCGAGCACCCACCGCAGCGCGACGTCGCGCTCGAGGAACAACACGGCTATGGGTACGTTGAACACCCTCGCCAGACGATCCAACTCGGAGGCCGTGGCGTCGGAGCCGGCGATCCTCCCGTGCAGCGTTGAGCGCTTGATGCTCGCCATCTGAGCGAGCGCTTTCGTCGTGAGCCCGCAGTGCCGGCGCAAGGCGTCGATGGTCGCCCCGACGTTCATCGGGCTTGACACCGCCGTGAGCAGGTCGACTGCCTCGCTCGCCACGTTGGCGAAGGTAGGACATGCGGCCCCGCTTGGCAATCTTTCGCCCATTCCTTGACACCGACACGCGAGAGCGGCAAAGTGTCGGCGTGTCGACACACCGGGCGCCGCGCAGCTCGTTGTACCGGATGGTCAACGAGGCCTTCGGGGGACGCTTCGCCGAGCGTCTCGCTGAACTGAGGTCCGAGGGGCGCTCATGGCAGGACGTCGCCTTCGAGCTGTCGGCCGAGCGAGGGGTCCGCCTGTCCGTCGAGACCCTCCGTAGCTGGGCGAGGCAGCTCGGCATCGAAGGCGAGGCGGCGTAGCCGTGGTCCCGACGTCGCCACCCGCTGTTGCCGCCACCCCGCCGCCGCCGGCCGGTTCCGCCCCGGTGCGCCCGCGGTGGGGTGGCGGGAGCAACGGGTGCCCGGGGCTCCACGCGCACCGGCCCGGGGGTCGCACCCCGGGCCGGTCCCTGATCAACGCCGCTGTCGAGGAGGCGCCATGCCAAGCGTAGATGCCCCGCCCGCCGTCCGGCCGGACCCCCCCCGGTCCCCGGACCCGATCGCCGGCGAGTGCCGGTGCCCGCTGCCGCCGTGCCACCGCACGGGTTGCATCGTCGGGGTGCTGGAGGGGGTGGCCCGGTGGTGATGCTGACCGACGACGGCCGCCCGGTGACCGACGCCAAGGCCGGGCGCTGCCAGCCCTGTCGCGAGGGCCACCACGTCCTGTGCGCCAGCGACACCTGCGCGTGCCCCGACCGGCGCCGCCACACCCGCCGCCCGTCCTACGGCCGCACCAACGGCTCCCCCGCCCGGGCCGGCGCCTCCCCCGCCCCGCCTCGGCCGGCGCCGGCGCCCCGACCGACCCCCCCCCGGTCGCTGAACCGTCAGGCGAAGCCGGCGGGGCCTGCCGAGGTCGTGTTCGAGCTGGTGGAGGCCGACCCGCCGGCGCCGCCGGCCAAGCCCAAGCGGCTGACCAACGCCGAGCGGGCCCGGCCGCTGCTGGAGCAGATCATGGCCGAGGGCCGCACGAAGTGGCAGCGCCTGGCCATCCACCCTTCGGCCCGGGGCGCCGGCCAGCTGGTGGGGGCGTTCCGCAAGGCGTACCCGCCCAGCGAGTGGGAGTTCAAGGCGGTGGCGATCCCCGAGGTCGGCCAGTCGGCGGTGTACGTGCGCTGGCTGGGCGAGAAGGCGACCGTCCTGTGATCGCCCCGGTGCAGGCCCGGCCCGAGGCCCCGGCGGCCCCCGCGTTCGACTGGTGCGTCGGCTGCGCCGAGCGCCCGGCCGCCGCCGGCGGCGTGGTCTGCGAACCGTGCTGGTACTCCGAGCCGCCCGACTTCACCGTCGTCACCGTGTTCCGCGACACGTACCTGCTCCAGCACCGGCGGGCGTCGTGAGCGCCGGCGACCGCCTGGACGCCTCGGTGAGCTGGGCCTCGCTCCAGGAGTCCGACCGCCGCGCCGGCGCCCGGTTCTGCCGGCGTTGCGGGTGCACCGACGCCTACGCCTGCGCCGACGGGTGCGGGTGGGTCGACGAGGACCTGTGCTCGGCCTGCGCCGACGCCGGGCCCGAGCTGCCCGACTACCCACCCCTGCCCGTCGTCGACGGCGCCCTGGTCCTCGACCGCCTCGAGGCGTGTAGCGTCGAGCTGGCCCGGCGGGGAACCGAGCTGGGCGCCGCCCTGCTCCTCGTCGACGCCGGCGTGGCCCCCGCCGGCGACCACGACGTGGTCCTGGCCCGCATGGGCCACTTCGAGCGGCGCCGTCGCTCGGACATGGCGTGGGCCGCCGGCTTCGTCGTCGGGCGCTTCGCGGCGGTGGTGGGGGGCCTACCCACCCTGGCGCCGGCGGCGGCCACCGCCGAGCGCTTCCGGGCGGGCCGGGAGGCGGGGCGGGCCGCTGCCGCCCGGGCCATGGCCGAGGCGGGGCGGCGGTGAGGCGGGCCGGGCCCCGGGCCCTGCACCGGGTGCTCACCCGCCGCGAGCGCCGGGCGCTGGACCGGGTGGCCCTGCAGCCCCAGCGCTGGCCCCGCCGCCCCACCGTGCGCCTGGTCGGGCCCCAGCCCTACGACTGGTCCCGGCCGCCGCCGTGACGGTGACCGCCCGGGAGGCGAGCCCCGGGCGGTCCATCGAGTCCCCATCCGACGATCCAAGGAGCAGATCCGAGTGCCCGACGTGACACCCATCGTACCGGCGGCCTGTGACAGCGCCCCGGCCAACGGGCGGCGTGGATTCGCCCAGCTCCGCCGCGCCGAGTTCGACGACTGGTGCCGGGCCGCCGGCCTCGGCCCGCAGGACCGGGCCGTGTTCGCCCACCTCCTCCTCGAGGCCGACGACCGCACCGGCGTGGTCGAGGGGTTCAGCCTCACCCGCTGCTCGACCGAGCTCGGCCTGGGCCGCGCCTCGGGCCGGCGCACCCTGGCCCGAGCCGTCCGCCGCCTCGCCGCCGCCGGCGCCATACGCCACCGGCCGTCGACGGGGTACCTGCCTGGCCGGGTCGAGGTCGTCCCGTACCGAGAGCTCGTCCGGGTGAGGTCCCGTCGGACGCGCGGCAACTCCGACAATGCCGCGCGCATCCCGCGCGCCGACGGGAGGAATGCCGCG
>JBKHXC010000359.1:0-2392 GCA_046566225.1 Acidimicrobiia bacterium | reverse complement strand
CGGCGGCGGCCGCCACGTCGGCGGCGGCAGCGCCCGGTACAGCCCCGCTGCCTCCTCCGGTCGACCGGACACCAGGTACCACTCGGCGGCGAGGGCGAGGACCATGGGCTGCCACGGTCCGGGCAGGGCGCGTCGCAGCTCCGCCCCCAGATCCTCGAGGCGGTCGCCGGTGAGGACGGAGACGAGCGCCCGCTGCACCCGCGTGGTGCCCACCGCGCCGTCGTCACCGCCGGCCCGGGCGATGGCCAGGGCCTCGGCGTTGACGGCCGTCGCCTCGGCGAACCGCCCCCGGCCGATGTGGACGGCGGTCACGCTCCGCAGCAGGTGCCAGCGGGCGAGGGGCTGGCGGCTCCGGGCCACCACCGGCTCCAGGTGGTGCAGCTCGGCTTCGGCGTCGTCGACGCGTCCCAGCTCCATCAGGGCGTCGAAGCGCCACAGGTGGCCCCAGACGGCAGCGCAGCCGTGGTCGGGGGGACGAGCGCCGAGGGCGCTCATGCGGTCGGCCAGCTCCAGCCGCTCGAGCGCCCCGTCGGGCGACGACCGGGCCAGCTGGCGGGCGCGCAGGGCGGTGGCCAGCGCGGCCCGGTCCCCCACCCGCTCGGCCATGGCCAGCGCCTCCGCGCTCGCCCCTTTCATCCTCGACGCGTCGCCGGCGACCAGCCAGGTCATCGCCTCCTGGGCCAGGAGCTGGGCCCGCAGGGCGCTGTCGGCGTCGCCCAGGCCGGCCAGTGCCGAACGGCACCAGCGCTGGATCGTGACCAGCCACTCGGGCTCCGAGGTGTCCTCGAGCACCAGGGCGGCGAGCCCGAGGGCCTCGGCGTCGCCCGCCTCCTCGGCCAGGGCGGCCGCCTGCTCGCAGGCCGCCCTGGCTGGTGCCGAGTCGTTGGCCAGGTGGTGGGCGTGGGCCTTGTCGACCAGCAGCCGGGCCCGGCGGCCGGCGCCGGCGCCGGCGGCCGACGCCGCCTCCAGGGCCCAGCCGTACAGGCGGGCGGCGTCCTCGAAGGCGAGCTGGCCCAGGGCGGCGGCGGCCGCCCGCCGGGCGGCGGCGGAGGCGGCACCGGGGTCGCCCCAGGGAAGGGCGGCGACGCGGTGGTGGGCCACCTCGGCCTGGTGGCCGTCGCCGTCCGGGCCGGCCAGGTGCTCGGCAGCGGCCAGGTGGACCGCGGCCCGCTCCGCCCCGGCCAGGTCGAGAGCGCAGCAGTCACGGACGAGGTCGTGGGCGAAGCGGTAGCGGAGGGAGGCCGGCCGCCGGGCCAGGATCCCGACGGCCAGGGCCACGTCCAGACGACCGAGCACCTCGTCGGGGGCCTCGCCGGTCGCCGCCGCCACCAGGTGGGGGTCGATGTCGACACCCACCACCGCGGCGGCGGCCAGCACCCGCCGGCAGCCGCCGCCGAGGGCGCCGAGGCGTTGGCCGATGGCGCCCCGCACGGCGTCGGGCACGCCCTGGGAGCCCGACGCCAGCAGCCGGCCCACCTCCCGGACGAACAGCGGGTTCCCCCCGGTGCGCATCGCCACCGTTGCCACCACATCGGCGCTCACCGGCCGCCCCATCACCCCGGCCAGCTGCTCGCCCACCTCCCCGGCCGCCAGGCCCCCCAGGTCGAGGCGGACCGTCGAGGGCTGGCCCGAGATGCCGGCCACGATGTCGGCCGCCCGGGGTCCCCGGGCCAGGTCGTGCGGACGGAAGGCGCCGGCGACGAGCAGGCGGGCCTCCCGTGCGTGGCGGACGACGTGGCCGAGGAGGAGGAGCGAGGCGGCGTCGCACCAGTGGAGGTCGTCGAGGACCACCACCAGGCCGGAGCGGGAGGCGGTGCCCTCCAGCAGGGCGCGGCACGCCTCGAACAGGGCGAAGCGCTCGCCGGCGCCGGCCTCGCCGGCCACCGCCGGTCGGGGCGGCGCCCCCCCGGACAGCTCGGGGGCGATGCGGGACAGGTCGGCCGCCACCGGCCCCAGGGCCTCCACCGCCCGGGCGCCGGCGCCCGACGCCCAGCTCCGCAGCACCTGACGCCACGGCCAGTAGGCGGGGGCGCCGTCGTCGTCGGTGGCCCGCCCCCACAGCACGGGCACGGCCCGGGCGGCGGCCAGGCGGGCCAGGTGCTCCAGCAGGCGGGTCTTGCCGATCCCCGCCTCGCCGGCCACCAGCAGGGTGGTCGTCCGCCCCTCGAGCGCGCCACCCAGGGCGGCGTCGACGGCGGCGAGCTCGGCGGCCCGCCCCACCAGCGTCTCCGGGGTGGCCATGCGCTCCAGACGCTACGGCGCCCGGGGGCCGCCGGCGAGGGAAATGAGTACCGCCCATGAGTAGTCGCCACGATGCGCGGCCGGAGCCGGCGGCGTACAACGGACGACATGACGATCACCGAGGCGCCCAACCGATCGCTCCTGGCCCTGC
>JBKHXC010000358.1:0-3124 GCA_046566225.1 Acidimicrobiia bacterium | reverse complement strand
CGCCGCCCTGCGCACCGGCCGGGCCCTGGCCGGCCTGCCCACCCTGGCCGCCGCCGCCCGGCGGGGGGAGCTCTCCGCCGACCAGGCGGCGGCCATCTCCGAGGCGGCGGCCGCCGCCCCGGGGGCCGAGGCCGCCCTGGTGGAGCGGGCCCGGGCGGCGTCGCTGGCCGAGCTGCGCAGCGACTGCGAGCGCGCCAAGGCGGCCGCCGACGCCGACGCCGAGGCCCGCCACCGGCGCATCCACGCCGCCCGCTCCGCCCGGCGCCGGTTTTCCCCCACGGGTCGGCGGAGATCGTCTACCGCTCCACCCGCCCCGACGTGGCCGAGGCGTGGGCGGTCATCGCCGGCTTCGCCACCGCCGCGTTCGACCGGGCCCGCCGGGCCGGGCGGCGCGAGCCGTCCCAGGCCTACGCGGCCGACGGGCTGCTCGACATGGCCCGGGCGGCGGCTGCCGGCGCCCGCCGGCCGGGGCCGGGGGCAGGGGTCGAGGGCGGGGCGGGAGCCGAGACGGCCGGCGTGGCCGCAGCCGAAGCCGAGACGGCCGGCGTGGCCGATGGCGTGGCCGACACCGAGCATGGAGCGGCCGGGCCGATGGGGACCGCTCGGCCCGACGGCGGGACCGCAGCGGGGGATGGGAACGGCGAGGTCGAGCGTGGCCGGACGGCACCGCCTGCGGGCGACGGCCCGGCTGCCGCTGCGCATGCTGCGCCGGCGCCGGCCCCGCCGGCCCCCACCCTGCCCGGCCTCGGCCGCACTCGCCCCACCGGGCCGGCCGCCGGCCACCCCGCCGCCGACCACCCGGGCGGCCACAGCCCCCCGGCGCCGGCCCCGGCCCCGGCCCCGCCGGCCCGCTCGCCGGTGCCCACCAAGGTGGTGGTGCGCATCGACTGGACCGCCCTGGTGCGGGGCTGGGTGGCCGAGGGCGAGACGTGCGAGATCACCGGTGTGGGGCCGGTGGCGGTGTCGGCCGTGCGGGCCATGATGGCCAGCGGCGATCCCTTCCTGGCCGCGGTGGTCACCAAGGGCGTCGACGTGGTGTCGGTGGCCCACCTGGGCCGGCGGCCCAGCGCCTTCCAGCAGACGGCCCTCGACTGGGCGGCCCCCACCTGCCGGGTGGAGGGCTGCGACGCCGCCGGGCGCCTGGAGAACGACCACCGCCACGGCTGGGCCGCCACCCGCCTCACCGTGCTCGGCTGCATCGACCCGCTGTGCGCCGGCCACCACGACCGCAAGACCTACGACGGCTGGGCCCTGGTGGCGGGCACCGGCAAGCGCCCCATGGTGGGCCCCGACGACCCCCGCCATCCCCGCCCCGCCCGGGCCAGCCCGGTCCCGGCACGGGCCCCGGAGTGACGCCGGCGCGCCGGGGGCATCGACGGGCCGGCCGCGGGAGGGCGGCCCGCACCGCCGCCGCGTCGCCGGCGGCGTGTGGGCGGCCCGCACCGCCGCCGGCGGCGGGGTGGTCGTCGACCACCACGGAGGGCGGGCTGGGCCGGCGCGCCGCGCCGCCGCCGCGTCGCCGGCGGTGGTCTGGTTCGTCGACCGCGGCCTTGAGCCGGGCCGGCCGACGTGGGCCGGCGCCGCCGCCACGAGCTCGAGCGGTCGCTTGATAGCCGTGGCCGTTCGCGCCGGGTGCGCGCCCGCAGCGCGCCCCAGCACCCGCGGTCCTTGAGGAACACCGAGGAGGCCAAGCGCATCGTGCGCGACGCCGGCGGCGCCGAGCGTCACCTACGGGCCTAGCAACCGCAGCGCGAGGAGGTGCACGAACACGGCGGTCGCCTCGGCGTGGTCGCCCACGAACGCCGGCGGGCGTCCCATCGACTGCCTGGCGGCGCGGGCGTAGGCCACGTCGTGCGGCCGGGGCTTGAGCGTCACGAAGATCGGCAGTCCGTAACGGAGGCTGATGTGCGCCGCCAGGAGCCGGGCGGTGCGCCCGTTCCCGTTGACGAAGGGGTGGATGCGGATCCACTCGCCGTGGGCGAGGGCGGTGACGCCGACCACCTCGCGCAGCTCGTCGACGCTCGCCGGTCTCGATCCGGGGGCGATGACCGCATCGAGAGCCGCGAGGGCATCTGTGAGACTCCCGAAGAAGCTCGCCGACGCGACGCCCACATCAGCGGCCCACACGCCCACCCGGTCGGGGAGGCCGTCGGGCATGGTTGGACCCACGCCGACCTCGTAGTCCGCCAGATCGGCGTGGGCCTCACCACGAAACCTGCCCACATACGTCGCCGAGGGGACAGTGCAGCCGCCATAGACGATTGAGTGCCAGCGCTTGAGGTCCGTCTCCGCCAGCACCGAACGAGCGGCTGCCAGCTGTGACACGTCCGCCAGCGCCCGGGTGACGTTGACGACGATCCGCTGCGCGTCCGCCAGATCGTCGTCGGACCAGTTCGGCCCGGGCACACCTATCCGCGCCGGAAGGCGGCGACAGCCCCGATCTTCGACGGGGCCGCTTCGGTCGGCCGCGCCTCACGCGCGATCCGGCGCGGCCTGACTGGGTCGGGTAGCGCCTCGCCCTCCACGAAGCCGGCGATGCTCGCGTCCAGGAGCTCGGCCGCCACCGGGCCGGTCACGGACCGGAGCTGCGCTGCTGCCGCCTCCAGTTCGTCGGCGAGCAGGGCTCCCCTGGCGACCACCTCGTGCTCCGCCGCCTGCTCGAGAAGCTCGTTCTGGCTGATGCCCTCTCGTTCCGCGACGACGCGGACCAACTCGCGAAGCCGGTCATGGGTGAACCGCAGAGGGAAGGTGGGACGTGCCACGGTCCTCATTGTCGTCCGACACCCGAAGTGATGTCAAGTAGGCGGCCGTGACATCACACAGTGCGTCGTAGGGACAGCGGCAGTGCGAGGGGCGACACCGAGCTCATCAATCGCGGCCTCGTCCGCATGCCCCCAGGCGCAATCCTGACCGAGTCAACGCTCAAGTGAGGCGGCTCTAGGCAGCGAGTAGCCACTCCGCTGTTGCGGTGAGGTCCGGGTCGCACCGGCGGATTCCGTCGACCCACGAAGGCAACTTCTGGTTGTCCCGCCAAGCCGCGAGCGTGACTGTCGCCCGCCAGCGAGAAGGGACCACCCTTTCGCCAGTGGCATGGGACCACCTTCGGGCCATCTGCCACCGTCGA
>JBKHXC010000357.1:0-3660 GCA_046566225.1 Acidimicrobiia bacterium | reverse complement strand
GCCGGCCCGCCCCACCGAGGTCACCGCCGCGCGCACCAGGTCGCGCACGGCGGCGCCCACCCCGGCGTCGGCGTCGGTGGGCGGCGACGCCACTACCCGCTGGCCGCCCGGCGCCGGCGGCGGGAGGCCGGGCGCTGGGGGATGAAGCCGTCGGCCTCCCGGTGGGCGTGGGGGGTGAACAGGTCCGAGGCCACGAAGCGGTCCCGCACCGCCGCCACCGCGGCCGGCGACGGCCGGTAGCGGACGTTGAAGTAGGTCTCGGTGTGGATGCGCAGGTCGTCGACGCCCATGTCCGACAGGGCGCAGCCCATGTCCTCGATCATGGCCCCGTTGCCCACCAGGTAGAAGTGCTTGTCCCCCAGGGTGGCCAGCAGGGGCGGCACCGACTCGGTCACCCGGCCCCGCATGCCGTCCCATCCGGCGGGCGGCTGCGACAGGGTGATGTCGTAGGCGAAGTTGGGGTGGGCGCCGGCCAGGGCGTCGAGGTCGTCGAGCAGGCAGACGTCCTCGGCCAGGCGCAGCCCCCAGTAGAGGTGGATGGGCCGCTCGAAGCCCCCGGCCAGCAGGTGCTGCGACAGGCCCAGCAGGGGGCCGATGCCCACCCCCGTCGCCAGCAGCACCAGCTCGGTGCCGTCGTCCCTGGGGAGCATGGAGCGCCCGCTCGGGCCCCGGAAGGTGATCTCGTCGCCGGGCTGGAGGGCGGCCAGGTAGCACGACACCGGGCCCTCGGGCACCAGCCGGACCAGGAGCCGGAAGCGGCGGCTGTCGTCGGGCGGGGAGACGATGCAGTAGGGGCTGCGGCGGACGCCCTGGCCGGGGACCTCGGTGCGGATGCCCACGAAGTAGCCGGGCTTGTAGGAGAAGGAGAAGTCGTCGACCACCTCGAAGGTGAGGCGCACGGTGCCGGTGGGCGTGAGGCGCTCGAAGGCCGTGACCACCGCCCGCCGGTCGTACTGGTCGGCCCGCTCCAGCTTGCGCTCCTTGGCGCCGCGCGACAGCGGGTAGGCGCCCGGGCGGGGCGGCACCACGAAGATGTCCGGCGGGGGCAGGTAAGGCCGCCCGGGCGGGGGCTCCGGTCGCGGCGGGGACGGCGGCTTGTCCACGGACCTCTCCCTCGTGGGCGGGCGTCGTCCGTCAAGCATCGCGCCTCCGGCGACGGGTGGCTGCGCGCAAGGGCGGAATCGGGCACGGCGGCGGGTACCCTGGACCGCCCCGGCGCACGCGGCGCGTGCCACCCCGGGCCCCGCCAGCCCCCGTAGCTCAGAGGATAGAGCGTCGGTTTCCTAAACCGTGCGTCGCAGGTTCGAGTCCTGCCGGGGGCGCCTCCGGAAATGCGGGTCAGCCCGATGCCAGGCGTTCGGCGGCCCCGTTGAAGGACGCTCCGTGGGTTTGGCCATCCAGGTCCGAGCGTGACCCTCTTCCGACGTGGCAGCTGGTGCTCGAGGTGACCCCGGCCTTGGCCGCCGATCCGAACCCCTTCCGACCTTCCGGCATCGTCGGGGGGCGGTGCAGCGCATTGACTCGTCGCGCGCCCCGCACGTCGATCCAGCCCGTCGCTCCGAGGGATGACCCGCGGGCGCGGCCCCGCCGTGGCTCAGCGGCACGAACACGTGGGCGTCACAGCGCCGCCATCGCTGCTGGTGGCCGCCGACGACGCCCGAGCGGCTGCGCAGCGAGGCGGCGTGAGGCCAGCTGGGCGGCGTGGCACCGCTCGAGCACCACCGTCCACCGCTTCGGCGAGCGAACCCCGCCAGGAGCGATCGAAGCCCAAGGCGGGCGTTCCTCCCACGGAGCTGGCAACGGGGGTGTATCGTCCGAAGCAGACAGAACGGGAGCCAGGCGGGGCGGATTCGGGCCACGGCCACCACCCGGGTCCTGGCAGAATGGGGGCAGGCGATGCGTGTTCTCAGGGCGGCTCTTCTGGCCACTCTCCTCCTCGGCACCGCAGTTGGAGCCTCGCCGGGGACGGCGGCGGCGGGCGGCGGCGTGCCCCACCCATCCGACCCGGACGACGGGCCGGTCGAGGAGGCGGACCAGCACGGCCCAATCACCGGCCACCTGCCGGCGTCGAGCTCCAACGTGGAGCTGGTCGGCCGCCTCGACCTGACCGAGCGGGTGGGCGGCATCGCCGACGTCGCCGCCTTCGGCAACCACGCCTACCTCAACGCCTGGCGCCCCGAGTGCACCCAGGCGGGCGGTCCGGGAGCCGGCGTCCACGTGGTGGACATCACCAACCCGGCGGCGCCGGTGAAGGTCGGCTTCCTCCCCGCCGCCGCCAACGACTACCCGGGCGAGGGCGTGCACGTCTTCCGGCACGGGGCCAAGGACATCCTCGTCCACAACAACGAGGCCTGCGACACGGCCGCGCCGGCCACCCTCGGCTTCGCGGTGTGGGACGTCACCGACCCGGCGGCCCCCACCAAGCTGGGCCAGTTCGGCGACCCCGCCCCTGCGGTGCCGGGCCTGACCTACCACTCGACCCACAGCGTCCAGGGCTTCAGCTGGAACGGGCGGGCCTACGCCGTGGCCCAGGACAGCAACGAACTGAAAGACGTCGACATCTTCGACATCACGCCGGCGGTCGACGGCACCGGCCCCGCCGTGCTGGTCTCCGAGCGGGGGCTCGAGGACTGGCCGGCCGCCCAGGGCAGCTACGGGCTGGGCGACAACCCCCACCACCACGACATGCAGCAGAAGGTGATCGACGGCCACAACTTCCTGCTCGTGTCCTACTGGGACGCCGGCCAGGTCCTGCTGAACATCGACGACCCGGCGAACCCGGTGTTCGTGGCCCAGTCCGACTTCACCAGCCCCGACCCCGAGACCGGCTTCGTCATCCCCGAGGGCAACAGCCACCAGAGCTACTGGGACCAGGACGGCGAGTTCGTCATCTCCACCGACGAGGACTTCGCGCCGTACCGCACCCAGTTCGAGATCACCGGCGGGCCCCACGCCGGCCCCTACGGCGCCGGGGAGTTCAGCTGGACCGAGCCCATCGCGACCGCCTACGGGGCGGCGGGGCTCAGCGCGACCACGACCGTGTTCGGCGGGTCGGGGTGCGTCGAGGACCTCAACGGCAACGGCCTCTCCGACCGGGCCGAGGTGCCTCCGGCGGCGGCGACCGGCGCCAGCGTCGTCGTGTTCAGCCGGGGCGCGTGCTTCTTCTCCATCAAGGTGGAGACCGGCAAGCTGATGGGCTATGACGCCGTGATCATCGGCAACAGCCACGGCGGCACGCGCAACGGACTGCTGCCCGACGGGTTCGTCTGCGGCGCCAAGGGCCACGACTTCGACTCCTCGGACATCTCGGCGATCTGCGTGGGGCACCGGGCGATGCACCTCCTGTTCGCCGACCCGCCCGCCTACTCGGCGCCCGAGGGGTACGCCGCGGGCGGCGACCTCCCGGCCATCGGCACCCTCGGCGCCGGCATCAGGGCCAGCACCGCGTTCGACGGCTGGGGCTACGTGCGCCTGCACGACGCCGCGACGCTGGCCGAGCTCGACACCTACGCCATCCCCGAGTCGCTGGACCCCGCCTATGCCTCCGGCTTCGGCGTACTCAGCGTCCACGAGGTCAAGACCGACCCGCGCCGCGGCAAGGACCTGGCCTACTTCGCCTACTACTCGGGCGGACTGCGGGTGGCCACGTTCGACCGGAGC
>JBKHXC010000356.1:0-1700 GCA_046566225.1 Acidimicrobiia bacterium | reverse complement strand
CCGACCGCCTGCTGACCAACCGGGGACGCCGCCGCCACCGGGCGGCGCCGTCCCTGCTCACCGGAGCACCACCGCCCGCAGGCAGGGGACGGGCCCCCGGACCGCCGCCTGCCTGCCGAGCGTGCGTGGTGCGCCCGAGGCCGTGGTCCCCGCCCAGCGCGGGGCCCGCCGGCCTCGGGTGGAACTGCTCCTGCCCTGCTACGCGGCGGGGGTGAAGGCGCCGTCGCCGTCGAGGACGCCGCGCCCCCCACCGCTCCTGACGAACGCCGCCAGCCCCAGGAGGACCAGGACCAGGCCGGCCACCAGGGTGAGGCCGGCCAGCGGGCTGTCGCCCGAGGCCGACGACCGGCCGACCAGGTCGATGCCGGCCGGCGCGGGGGCCGGTGCCGGGGCGGCGGCCGGCGTCGCCGGCGCGACCTCCGAGGAGGGCGCGGCCGGGGCGGCGGGCGCCGCCGGGGCGGCGGCAGAGACGGCGTCGGCCGGGGCGGCGGGCGCCGCCGCCGGCGAGGCCGGCTGCGGTCGGGCGACCGGGGCGGCGGGCGCCGGTGCCGACGCCGCCGGCTCGGTCACCGGCTGCGGCGCGGCGGCCGTCTGCTGCGCCGGCGACTGCGCCACGGGCTGCGAGGCCGGGGCGGCGGTGGCGGCCGGTGCCGCGGTGGCGGCCGAGGGTGCGTAGTCGTCCTGCCCGGAGGCGGGGGCGGCGACGGCGGCGGAGTTGCTCGAGGCCTGGGCGGCGGCCGCCGTCACCTCGAAGTTGGCACGGCCGGGGCACCCGACGCACGGGGCCCCGTTGGCCAGCGTCTGGGTGGCGATGAGGATGTGGTTGCCGATGGCCGCGTCGGCGGGCACGGTGACGTTGACGTCGAAGGAGCCCTTCTCGCCCAGGGCGCCGGGGGCGATGGACGCCAGCGACGGCCCGTCGCGCCGGTCCCAGCGGACCTCGACGTTGGAGGAGGTCGGGTCGGAGCTGAAGTTGACGCCGGTGACCTGGACGACCGTTCCCGCCACCCCGCTGCCGGGATTGGCGTGGATGGGCGTGATCCTCTGGCAGGCGAACGCCACCGAGGCCACCAGCAGTGGCGCAGCTGCTGCGAAGAAGAAGCCGATCATGAGCCGCCGCTGTCTCTGACGCACGTGCGCCACCTCCCGGGGTCGGGTTACGATTTCGGAACTAGGGTTGAGCATACAACGTCTTTATCCTTTCGCCTACCCGACGCCCGCAGTTCGGCCGTGCTGGAGGGGACGGCGGCTCGTTCCCCCCATCGTCCCGTGAGGTGGCGGCGCTCCATGTCCAACAGCATGCAGGGCCGGGCGGCCCGCCGGTGTGGCGGCGGCTCCTCGCCCTGGTGGCGGTGGCGGCCGCCGCGGCGGGCGTGGTGGTGGCCCTGCCCCTGGTCTCGCCCGGCTCGGAGGTGGCCGTCGGTACCGACCGGTTCGTCAACGCCGACGCCCCGATCGACGCCAACAACTCGCCCTCGCTGGCCCGCAACCCGATCCTGGAGCGCAACGTCGTCCTCGTCCACCGCGTCGACCGGCCGGGCTTCTCGGCCCAGCTGCACTCCAGCCTCGACGGCGGCCGGACCTGGCAGGCCACGGCGCTGCCTCTGCCCGACGGGCTCGACCGGCCCTTCGCCCCCGACGCCGCCTTCGCCCCCGACGGGACGCTGTTCGTCAGCTACGTCAACCTGGAGGGGAACGGG
>JBKHXC010000355.1:0-2674 GCA_046566225.1 Acidimicrobiia bacterium | reverse complement strand
ACGGCGTCGGGGCGGGCGCCCCGGCCCGGCGTCGACACGAGAAGCTGCGCCCGACGGCCCCGCGCCACGCGCCCACCGTAGGCGCACGCCGGCCGCGACCCGCGAGGGGAACCCGTCGGCGCCGCGTTACTGTCGGCGACGTGGACGATCGTGAGGTCATCGACGCCTTCCTCACCGGGGGGGCGAAGCGGGCCTTCGGCCCCTCGCTGCACATCGAGGGCAACTCGCTGATCCTCAACGGGTGGTGGCACGCCGCCCTGCGCATCGCCGACCGGGTGGTCGTGGTCCGCAACGAGGAGCCCCGCGAGGACCGCGCCCCGCTGGACGAGCTGCTGGCCGCCCTGGGCGAGCTGGGCCTGGCCCGGGTGGCGCTCGACCACCCCTACATCCAGCCCATCACCTACACCGAGCTCTCGCTCGGCCAGGTGTCGTGGGCCCTCTACGCCCCCGACCTGGTCACCGGCGAGCAGGCCCTGGTCGAGCGGGCCTCGGCCGAGACGTTCTTCACCGACGCCTCTTCCGACAGCGCCTTCTTCGACGCCTCGGGGGCGCCCAAGGAGGCCGACTTCAGCGCCGAGCTGGGCGGCGCCCGCCGGGTGGCCGGGCTGCCGGCCGCCCTGGTGCTCACCGTGGGCGTCGCCCCCGAGCGGGCCGCCGAGCTGGGCGCCGTGCTCGACGACTGCCGGGTCGTCACCAGGTCGTTCGCCGAGCTCCCGCCCAGCGCCTGCGGCGCGCTCATCCCCGGCGTGGTGCTCGTGGACGCCAGCGGGCGCACCGGTGTCGAGTTCATCATGGAGCTGCGGGCGGAGGCCTGCGGGCGCTACGTGCCGGTCGTCGCCCTGACGGAGACGGCCGAGGTCCCGTTGGGGGCCGACGCGGTCCTCGACCCGCGCCAGCCCCCGGCGGCGTGGGCCGAGCCCGTGCGGGCCCTGCTTCCCTGACCGCCCGGCGCGCCACCGCCGGCCCGGCGCGCAACCGGTCGGGCCCGCCGCCCGCCTACGACGCCGACCGCGAGCGCGCCCCGGGCGGCCCGGCCCGCCGGGCCCCCCGCCCCGCGGGCGACGCCGGCCCCCCTTCGGCCCCGGTGGCCCGGGCCTGGTTGCGCCCATCGACGATGTCCCGGGCCACGTCGCGGAGCTTGCGGTTGGCCCGTTGCGACGCCCGGCGCAGCACGTCGAACGCCTCGTCCGAGCTCATGTGCTGGGCGGCCATGATGATGCCCTTCGCCTGGCCGATCACGTCCCGGGTCTCGAGCGCCTCGGCCAGCTGCTGGGCGAGCTGCTCGGCTCGCCGCAGGGCGTGGGCGTTGGCCAGGGTGACCGACGCCTGCCGCCCCAACCGGACCGCCTGGCCCTCCCGGCCGGCGAAGGCCCCGGGCGTGGTGGAGTAGAGGTTCAGGGCGCCGAGCACCTCGTCGCCCGCCGCCAGGGGGACGCTGAGGGCGCTGTGGACGCCCGCCCGCTCGGCCCGCCACGCAAGGGACGGCCACCGCCGGTCGGCGGCGAAGGAGTCGACGCGGACCACCTCGCCGGTGGCGACAGCGTGCAGGCACGGGCCCTGGCCGGCGTCGTGCTGCCACCGGTCCACCCGGCCAGCCAGCTCGCCGGCGCTCGCCGCCGTCCCCGCCCAGCCCCGGCCGACCATCGTGACGCTGGCGGCGTGGCAGGCCGGGAGGGCCGCCGCCGCCACGGACGCCACGCGCAGGAGCAGGCGGTCGACCGACTGATCGCCGAGGAGCATCCCGGCCAGCTCCCGGAGGCCGTCCCGGAGCGGCTGGTCGTCGGAGGCCACCACCCGCATCGTCAGCGGTGACCGGCCGGGCTCGTTCCCCATGGTCTCCGTCCCCCTCTCGGCGATGGTCACGGCCACGCCTTACCCCGGTCGGGCCCACTTCTACCGGCCCGACGGCGATCGCCCCCGGCGACCGCCGGCCGCCCCGAGGGCAGAGGCCACGAGCTCGTAGGAGCGCAGGCGGGCGCCGGGGTCGTGGCACACGGTGACGACGAGCACCTCGTCGACGCCGAACGACGCCGCCAGCTCGGTCAGGCCGGCGGCCACCCGGTGAGGACCGCCGACGACCACCCGCCTCCGGTCCTGGGCCAGGCGGGCCCGGCCGGCCGGGCCCAGGGCCCGCGCCGCCGCCTCGGCCTCGTCGACGGGTGGGACGGGCTCCCGGCGCTTCTCGGGCGCCAGCCGCCACACCAGCCCGCTGGTGGCCAGCCGCTCCGCCTCGGCGTCGGTCGGTGCGCACACGGCGGCGACCGCCACGTTCGCCCGGGGCGCGGCGTCGGCGCCCGAGGGCCGGAAGTTGCGCCGGTAGCGGGCCACGACCTGGGGCCCGAAGTCGGGGGTGATGAAGTGGGCGAAGGACAAGGGCAGCCCCAGCCCGGCGGCCAGGCCGGCGCTGTGGGGGCTGGAGCCGAGCAGCCACACGTCGGGCCGGGGGCCGCGGTCGGGCATGGCCCGCACCCCGGCGTGGGGATGGCCCTCCTCCAGGGCGCCGCCGAGCCACCCGAGAAGGTCCACGACCCGCCGGGGGAAGCGCTCGTCGCCGTAGGCCTCGGGGCCCGGCTGCAGGGCGGCGGCGGTGACCGGGTCGGCGCCGGCGGCCCGGCCGATCCCCAGGTCGAGGCGCCCCGGGCAGAGGGCGGACAGCCCGGAGAACGCCTCCGCG
>JBKHXC010000354.1:0-4560 GCA_046566225.1 Acidimicrobiia bacterium | reverse complement strand
TGCCACGCCAACGGCCCGGCCGACGCCCTCCGCCGCCTGGAGACCATGGTGCTCACCGGCGGCGTGGGCCTGCCCCTCGCCGCCGTCCGCGACCAGATCGCCGCCTCCCTCGACCTGGTCGTCCAGGTGGCCCGCGGGGCCGGCGGCTGCCGCCGGGTGGTGGCCGTGGCCGAGGTCGTCGACGACCCGGCCGCCGCCTCCGATCCCGCCGCCGTGCGGGTGGTGCCGCTGGCCGACCCCACCGCGCTGCGCCGGCTGCCGGCCCGCCCGCCCCGGGCGCCGGCGGCGGGCGAGCCACGCCCGGAATGGTGCCGCCAGTGATCGCCCCCGTGAGGAGGATCGCCTCGCAAGCGGAGCTTGCTCGGCGAGCTGATCGTGCTCCGGCCGGGCGGCGGAGCCGCCGGCCTCCGCCCTGTCCTCCCGGCCGCCAGCCGGAGAGGCCGCCTTGGGCGGCAGGGAGCGGCCGCCGGCGGTTCTCGTCGTTCGCCGGGCGTCCCGCCAGGGGCCGGTGGGCTCGGTGATCGCCGCCGGGGCCGCCTCGGGGGCCGCCGCTGCGGCGTTGGCCCTGATGGCGGCCGTCGCCCTGCGGGCCGGCGTCCGGGCCCGCCGCCGGGCCATCGCCGCCGCCCGCCTCCCCGCCGCCGCCCCGGCAGTGGCGGTGGCGCCGCCGCCTGCCCGCCCCGCCGCCGGCCGCCGGCCGTGGGCGGCGCTGGCCCGCCGCCGGGAGGAGGCGGGGGTGGCGGTGGCGCCCGAGGCCGCCGTGCCCGCCTGGGCGGGTGGCGGCGCCCTGGCCGCCGCCGCCGCCCTGGCCGGCGCCGGGCCGGGGGCCGCCGCCCTGGTCGCCGTGCTGGCCGGCGCCGGGCCGTGCCTGGCCTGGCGCCTGGCCCGCCACCGGGGAGCGGCCCGCCTGGAGGCGGCCCTGCCCGCCGCCGTGGAGGCGGTGGCGGCGGCGCTGCGCTCGGGCGCGTCGCTGCGCCAGGCGCTGGCCGCCGCCGCCGGGGGCACCGGCGGTCCCCTGGGGGCCGACCTGGCCGCCGTCGCCGCCGGCATCGAGCGGGGCGCAGGCGTCGTCGCCTCGCTGGAGGGGTGGGCCGAGCGCCGCCCGCTCCCCGGCGTCCGCCTGGTCGTGGCCGCCCTGTGCCTCGGCGCCGAGGCGGGCGGGGCCGCCGCCCAGGCCGTCGACGGCGTGGCCCGCACGCTCCGCCAGCGCCTGGGCGCCCAGGCCGAGGCCCGGGCGCTCGCCACCCAGGCCCGGGTGTCGGCCGTCGTCATCGGCGTGGCGCCCGTGGCGTTCTGCGCCCTCGCCGCCGCCACCGACGCCCGCTCCGCCTCCTTCCTCCTGCGGACGCCCGCCGGCCTGGCCCTGCTCGCCACCGGCCTGGCCCTCGACGCCGCCGGCGCCCTGTGGATGGCCCGCCTCACCCGGATCGAGCCGTGATCGCCCCCGCAGCGGCCGGGGCGGGGCCGCGGTGACGCCCCTCGTGCTGGGCGCCGCCTGGGCCGGCCTGGCCCTCGCCGCCGCCTGGCGACGCCGCCCGCCGCCGGCCCGGGTCCGGGCGCGGGCCTCCTCCGCCCGGGTGGCCACGGCCGCCGCGCCCGCCTCCTGGGCGCCGGTGGTCCCGCCCGCGCCCGCCTCCTCCGCCCGGGTGGGCACGGCCGCCCCAGGCGCCGCGCCCGCCGCCGGGGGCGCGGCGGCCGGCCGGCGGCCCGACGTGCTGGCCGCCCTGGGGGGCGTGGTCCTGGCCGCGGCCCGCGGCGTCGGCATCGCCGCCCCGCCGCCGGCCGGCTGCTCCTCCCGCTCGGGCATCGCGCCCGCCGCCCCGGCGGCGCCGGCCGGCGGGCCGTCCCCCCGGGCGGTGGGCGCCGCCGCCCTGGCCGTGGCGGCGTCGGCCGTGGTCGCCCTGCCGCTGGCGCCGCTGGTGGCCCTGGCCGCCTGGGGGGTGCCCCGCCACCGGGCCCGGGCCGCCGAGCGCCGGCGCCTCCAGCGCCTCGAGTCGGCGCTCCCCGAGGCCGTCGACCTGCTGGTCCTGGCCGTCGGCGCCGGCTGCAACGTCCCGCTGGCCGTGGCCGCCGCCGGGCGCCGGGGGAGCGGCCCCCTGGCCGCCGAGCTGCGGCGGGTCGCCGCCGAGGTGGAGTGCGGGCGCCGGCTGGCCGACGCCCTCGACGACCTGCCGGCGGTGGCCGGCGAGCCCACCCGTGGACTGGCCGGCGTGCTGGCCGGCTGCGAGCGCTACGGCACGCCCGTGCTGCCCGCCCTCCACCGCCTGGCCGACGAGGTGCGGGTCCAGCGCCAGCGCCGGGCCGAGGCGGCCGCCCGGCGGGTCCCCGTCACCCTCCTGTTCCCCCTGGTCGTGTGCATCCTCCCCGCCTTCGCGCTGCTCACCGTGGCGCCCCTCGTCGCCGGCGCCCTCCGGGAGCTGCGCCTCTAGCTCGAAGGCGGCCTCCGAGCCGCCCGCCCGTCCCAGGAGGAACCCCATGCCCACCGTCCCCGCCACTGTGCTCGCCGTCCTGCTCGCCGTCCCGCTCGCCGTCCCGCCGTCCGCCGCTGCCGCCTCCCTGGCCGCCCGCCTGCCGCGGCCCGGGGCCGGCCGGCGCGGCGACGAGCGGGGCCAGGCCTCGGCCGAGTACGCCCTCGTGCTCCTCGGCGTGGCCGCCGTCGCCCTCCTCGTCGGCGCCTGGGCGGCCAGGACCGACGGCATCGGCCGCCTGCTGGACGCGGTGATGGCACGGGTCATCGAGATGATCCGGTGAGGCTCTGCCGGCCCGCCCGCCCGCCGCGCCCGCCGCAGGGGGCCGGGGGGCGGGCGGCCGGGGGCCAGGCGGCGGTCGAGGTGGCACTGGTGATGCCGGTCGTCGCCGTCCTCCTCCTCGCCGTCGTCCAGGTCTCCCTCGTCGTTCGCGACCAGGTCCTGGTCGTCCACGCCGCCCGGGAGGCGGCCCGGGCGGCCGCCGTCGACCCCTCGGCCGGGGCCGCCCGCCGGGCCGCCCTGGCGGCCACGTCGCTGGATCCCGACCGCCTGGAGGTCGACCGGCGCGCCCCCGCGTCCGCCAGCCGGCTCGTCTCCGCCTCGGTGGAGTACCGCTCGCCCACCCGGGCGCCGCTCGTCGGGCCGCTGCTGCCCGACGTCGTGGTCCGCGCCCGGGTGACCATGCGCCGTGAGTTCTGAGCCCTTGGCCCTCGTTCGCACCGAACGCGCCCCGGTGCGCGCCACATGTTCGGGCCGAGCGGCGTCATCGCCGGTCGGGTGGGGCGTCTAACTCCCGGCACGTAGCTCCCGGCCTCGCGCCGGTCACAGGGGCGGAACGAAAGGCTGACATGGCAACCATCCGACGGCTCGCGGGATTCGCGGGCGCTCTCACCCTCACCGGGGCCCTGGTGGCCCCCCCGGCCACGGCCCAGCAGGACCGGCCGGAGACCTACATCGGCAGCGCGGCCGGCCGCGCCCTGGACCTCAGCGTCCTGTCGCTCCCCAAGGTCACCCTCGGCGTGTCCACCGCCAAGGTGACGTCGCTCGTCAGCGCGGCAGCCGAGGGCGCCGGGTCGCTGGGCCTGGCCGGCACCACCCAGAAGGTGGAGATCGCCAGCGAGGGCAACTCGACATTGCCCGAGAGCTGCGCGGTGCCGCTGCCCATCGCCGGCATCGTCGACGTGGGCCTGGCCTGCGGCTCGGCCAGCGCCTCGATCGTCGCCGGCAACCCGGTGGGCACCGCCGAGGGGTCGGTGGCGGGCGTCGACGTGAACGGGCAGGCCGTGCTCGACTCGGTCGGCCCGATCAGCGAGACCCTGACCGACACGGTGGCGACGGCCCTCGACCCGGTGTGCAGCCTGATCGACCTGACCTGCACGGTCACCGACACGGTGGGCGACGTCCTGGCCAGCGTCCTGGAGACGAAGACCCTGGAGGTCACCGCCGGCCGGTCCACCTCCACCGTCACCGCCGAGGGCGCGAAGGTGACCTCCACCGCCAGCTCCACCGGCGCCGAGATCAAGCTCCTTCCCCTTCCCGTGGTGGGCGGCACGGCGAGCACCGAGCCGCTGGCCACCATCACCGTCGGGGCGGCGAAGGCCACCGCGGTCTACGACCGCTCCACCGGCACCTCCACGCCCACCGTGGAGCCCTCGCTCGTGACGGTGAAGCTCAACACCCTGCTCACCAACACCCTGGGCATCGCCAACGAGATCAGCGTGCCGGTGGGCCAGAGCATCATCGTCCCCGGCACCGAGGGCACGCCCCTCGAGACCGAGATCGTCGTCGCCGCCGGCCGCACCGTCACCAACCCCGACGGCACCGTGGGGGCCATCGCCGACGCCGTCAAGGTCCACGCCCTCAAGGGCGTGAGCGGCGGCATCCTGCTCGCCCTGGCGAGCGCCGAGGCGGGCGTCGGCGGCACCGTGGCCGCCTCCGCCCCCGTCCCCGTCATCGAGCTGCCCCGCACCGGGGGCACCCCGTGGCTCCCGGCTGCCGGGGCGGGCGTGCTAGGCCTGGCCGTGCTGGTCCGGCGAGTCGTGGCACGCTGATGGGGTCGCGCCCGACGCGGACGGCCTCCGGGTCGCCGCGT
>JBKHXC010000353.1:0-1695 GCA_046566225.1 Acidimicrobiia bacterium | reverse complement strand
CCCTACGGCCACGGCGCCGCCGTGTTCCGCCGCACGGCCGCCGAGCTCGACGAGTTGACCGCCCGGCTGGTGGACCTGGCCTGGGCGCACGCCACCACAGGGAGGGACGACGCATGAGGATCGCCGTCGGAGCGGACCACGCCGGCTACCGGCTCAAGCAGCACCTCGTCGCCACGCTCGAGGAGCTGGGCCACGAGGTCGACGACCAGGGCACCCACAGCGACGAGCCCGTCGACTACCCGGCCATCTGCGCCGGCGTCGGGCGCACCGTGGCCGAGGGCAAGGCCGACCGCGGCATCGTGCTGGGCGGCAGCGGGCAGGGCGAGCAGATCGCCGCCAACAAGGTCCGCGGGGTCCGTGCCGCCCTCTGCAACGACCTCTACACCGCCCGCCTGTCCCGGCTCCACAACGACGCCAACGTGCTGGCCATGGGCGGGCGCATCGTGGGCACCGGCCTGGCCGACGAGATCCTGCGCCTGTGGCTCGACACCGCCTTCGAGGGCGGCCGCCACCAGCCCCGCATCGACCAGATCACCCGGATCGAGCAGGAGGGATGAGGGCGCCGGCGCCGACCGGCCGCCGTGCCGGCGGGGAGGCGGTGGCCGCCGCCCGGGCCGGGGCCGCCGGATGAGCTCGCGCGACACCGAGCTGTTCGGGATCATCGAGCGGGAGCTGGCCCGCCAGTCGACCACCCTCCAGCTCATCGCCTCGGAGAACTTCACCTCCACCGCCGTGCTGGAGGCCACCGGCTCGGTCCTCACCAACACGTACGCCGAGGGCTACCCCGGCCGGCGCTACTACGGCGGCAACGCCGTCGTCGACGAGGCCGAGTCGCTGGCCATCGAGCGGGCCAAGGCCCTGTTCGGCGCCGACGCCGCCAACGTCCAGCCCCACTCCGGCGCCAACGCCAACATGGCCGTGTACCTCGCCCTGCTCCAGCCCGGCGACACCGTTCTCGGCATGCGCCTCGACCAGGGCGGGCACCTCACCCACGGCTCGCCGGTCAACTTCAGCGGGCGCATGTACCGGTTCGTTTCCTACGGGGTCACCGCCAGCGACGAGCGCCTCGACCTCGACCAGATGCGCGACCTGGCCCTCGAGCACCGGCCCCGGATGATCGTGGCCGGGGCCACGGCCTACCCCCGCCTCATCGACCCGGCCCCGCTGCGCGCCATCGCCGACGAGGTGGGCGCCCTCCTCGTCTTCGACGCCGCCCACGTGGCCGGGCTCGTCGCCGGCGGCGTCCACCCCGACCCCGTCCCCCTCGCCGACGTGGTCACCTTCACCACCCACAAGACGCTGCGGGGCCCCCGGGGCGGTTGCATCCTGGCCAGGGACGAGCACGCCAAGGCCATCGACAAGGCGGTGTTCCCCGGCCTCCAGGGCGGTCCCCTGGAGCACGTCATCGCCGCCAAGGCGGTGGCCTTCCGCGAGGCGGCCCAGCCCGAGTTCCGCCGGTACGCGGCCCAGGTCGTGCGCAACGCCCGGGCCCTGGCCGCGGCCCTGGCCGGCGAGGGGCTCCGCATCGTGTCGGGCGGGACCGACAACCACCTGATGCTGGTCGACCTGCGCACCTTCGACGCCGACCTCACCGGCAAGGAGGCCCAGGAGGCCCTGGACCGGGCCGGCATGACCCTCAACAAGAACCAGGTCCCCGGCGACCCCCGGTCGCCGTTCGTCACCAGCGGCCTGCGC
>JBKHXC010000352.1:0-3745 GCA_046566225.1 Acidimicrobiia bacterium | reverse complement strand
GCCGTCGGCCAGGCCGCTCCACAGGTCCGACGTCGCCGTCGCCTTGGAGACGGCGGCCGGAGCCTCGGGCGCCACCGCCACCGCCGGCGCCTCGACCGCCTCGGCGGTGGCTGCCGGCGCCGGGGCGGCCGTCTCGGCGGCCGGGGCCGGCACGGCCGGCGCCGGTGCCGCGGTGCTCCCGGCCGGGGCGGCCGACCGGCGGTCGGTGGCCGCCGGGGCGGGGGCGGGTGCGGCGGGGGCGGGAGCCGGAGGCGCGGGAGCGGCCGTGGCGGCGCCGCCCTGCGGGCCGGCCCCGGCGGCGGGCGGGGCGGGATCGGGCGACGGCGGCGGGGGCGTGCCGGCGCCGTCGCCGACCGTGCCCGGCCCGGGCGGCGGCGTCGTCGCCTGGCCGGGGGCGACGACCTGGAAGCCGCGCGAGAGGGTGCCGTGGCGGCCGACCTGGTCCCCGTACTCGAAGCTCGTCTGGCTGGCCTTCAGCAGGTAGCGGTCGCCCAGCCTGACGTCGGCCGGGATGGTGACCGGGCCGGCGAAGGCGCCCGCCTGGTCGGGCTGCACCGACCACAGGACCCGCTCCGCCCCCGACTCCTGGTCGACCAGGTGGACCTGGGCCGGCAGCCCGCCCGGGTCGAAGGACCTCCCCTGCACCTGGATGGTCTCCCCCGGCGACGCCTGGACGGTCTCCCCCGACATGCGGGCCGCGCTGGCGAAGAGGGTGGCCTGCGGCGAGCAGGCGAACGCGGGGGCGGCCAGCACGACGGCGAGGCCGAGCGCCCCCAGCGCGCCGCCCCTCGTGACATTCGATCTGGTTGCGAGCTTCACGTGGTCCTCTCCTTGCCCGGCTCCGTGCTGCCCGGCTCCGTGTCCGCCGCCCTTCGGCGTCCCCATGGGCCTCCCCGAGCGCCCACGAAGTAGTCTGGCACATAGAATAGATGGTTGCGCGCTATAGTTCCAGGGGCCTTTGATGGGGCTGCGAGCCGTCCGACCCGGCCCGGGATCGCTCGCCCGCCGGCGGGCCAGGGGGAACGCCATGAACCCGAACCGACCCAGCGCGGCCGCCCCCCGAGCGGGCCGGCCCCGCCCCCGCCGCCGGGGGAGGGGCGGGGGGTGGGCGGTGGTGGCGGCGGCGGCCGTGGTGGCCACGCTCGCCCCCGGCCCGCCCGCCGCCGCCGACTTCGCCAGCGGCGTGTACGGCGTCGGCACCCGCCCCAACCGCATCGCCGCCGGGGACTTCGACGGCGACGGCCGCCTCGACCTGGCCACCGCCGACTCGGGGTCGGGGACGGTGTCGGTGCTGCGGGGCCAGCCCGACCGCCGGTTCGCCCTGGCCGCCACCGTGCCCGTCGGCCGATCGCCGTTCGGGCTGGCCGCCGGGCGCTTCGACGCCGACGGCACCACCGACCTGGCCGTCGCCTCCCTGGCCGGCGACCAGGTCTCCATCCTGCTGGGCGGCCCCGGCGGCGGGCTCACCGCCGCCCCGGCGTTGCCGGCCGGCGCCGGGGCCGGGCCGGCGGCGGTCGCCGTCCTCGACGCCGACGGCGACGGCCGCCTCGACCTGGCCGTCGCCAACTTCGGGGCAGGCACCGTCGCCCTCTTCCGGGGGCTGGGGGACGGCCGCTTCGACCCGGCGGGGTCCCACCCCGTCGGCCGTGGCCCCATCGCCCTGGCGGTGGCCGACCTCGACGGGAACGGGACGGCCGACCTGGCCACCGCCAACGCCCAGTCGAACGACGTCTCCGTCCTCCTGGGCGACGGCGGCGGCGGGTTCTCCGTCTCGGCCCTGGCCCTCCCCCCGGCCGACGTCTCGTTGCCCACGGCGGTGGTGGCCGCCGACGTCACCGGCGACGGCACGCCGGACCTGGCCGTCACCAGCGCGGTGACCCAGGGCGGGACGAAGGCCGACCGGCTCTACCTGTTCCCGGGGACGGGGGCCGGGGCCTTCGGCGCCACCCCCGAGAGCCACCCGGGCGGGCGGAACCCCCGGGGCATCGCCGCCGCCGACTTCGACGGCGACGGGAGGGCCGACCTGGCGATCGCCGCCTCGGGCACCAAGAACTTCGAGAGCTCCACCCTCGTGCTGCTGTCGTCGGCGTCCTTCGCCGCCCCGGCCGCCTACGGGGCGGGCCTCGGTGGCCGCGACCTGGTCGCCGCCGACCTCGACGGCGACGGCAAGCTCGACCTGGCCAGCGCCAACTTCGGCTCCGACAGCGTCTCGGTGCTCTACGGCGGGCTGGTGCCGGGCACCTTCTCGGCCGCCTCCGGCTACTTCACCGGCTCTCCGCCGGTGTCGCTGGCCACCGCCGACTTCAACGGCGACGGGGCCGCGGACCTGGTCTCGGCCAACTCGAACTCGAGCGGCTCCCAGGTCTCGGTCCTGCTGGGGGCGGGGGACGGGTCCTTCCGGGCGCCGTTGAACAGCCCGGCCGACCCGCCGAGGTTCCCGACGGCGGTCGCCGTCGGCGACCTCGACGCCGACGGCAGGGCCGACGTCGTCGTCACCAGCGCCATGGGCCGGCTCGACAACTGCTCCGGCCCCGGGCAAGGGACGAGCATGGTCTTCCTGGGCAACGGCGACGGCACCTTCGCGCCCCTGGCGCCCGTCCCGGTGGGCGGCCCCTGCCCGTCGTCGCTGGTGGTGGCCGACCTGGACGCCGACGGCCGCCAGGACGTGGTGGTCGCCCACGCCGGCGCCCACGTCTTCGGGGTCCTCTGGGGCAGGGGCGACGGCACCCTGGAGGCGTTCTCCGCCCAGGAGGCGGGAGGGCCGGTGGCGGCGGTCGCCGTGGGCGACCTCAGCGGCGACGGCCGGCCCGACCTGGCCGTGGCCCGCACGGACGCCGCGCTGACCGTCCTGGTGGCGGCGGGCCCCCGCAGCTTCGCCCCCGCCTCCACCCACGCCACCGGGGCGTCGTCCCGCGCCGTCGCCGCCGCCGACGTGAACGGGGACGGGCGCCTCGACGTGGTGGTGGCCAACGCCGGGTCCAACACCGTGTCGGTGCTGGTGTCGACGGGTCCGGGCACGCTGGCGCCGGCGGTCGAGCACCCCACCGCCGGCGCCTCGGCGTGGGTGGGAACGGCCGACTTCAACCTCGACGGGGTGGTGGACCTCCTCGTGGCCAACCCGACCCTGTCGGTGCACCACGTCTACGTCGGGGCCGGGATCCCCGTGCCCGGCGCCGGGAGCGTCGCCGTGCTGCTCGGCCGCGGCGACGGCACCTTCGGCGACCCGCTCCCCTACACGGCGGGGAGCCGCACGCACTCGGCGGCGGTGGGCGACTACAACGGCGACGGGCGCCCGGACGTGGCCGTCCCCGACTACAACGCGGGGGCCATCGCCGTGCTGATCGGCGTGCCCGACACCGCTCCCACCCCGCCGACCGAGGTGGAGGCGACGGCGGGCGACGGCAGCGCCGAGGTGGGCTGGGGGCCGCCGGCGCACCACGGGGGGGCCAACATCACCCGCTACACGGTGACCGCCTACGCCGGCGAGGCGGAGGTGGGCACGGCCAGCGCCGACGGGCGGGCGCGCCAGCTCACCTTCCCCGGCCTGGCCCATGGCACCGCCTACACCTTCCGGGTGGCGGCGACGAACGCGGTGGGCACCAGCGCCCAGTCGGCGCCGTCCAACTCCGTGGTCCCCCGGCCCGCCCCGGTGGCGCCCACGCCCACCGGAGCGGGCTACTGGCTGGTGGCCTCCGACGGCGGCATCTTCGCCTTCGGCGACGCCGCCTTCCACGGCTCCACCGGG
>JBKHXC010000351.1:0-8666 GCA_046566225.1 Acidimicrobiia bacterium | reverse complement strand
CGTGCACCGCAAGCTCATGCCGACCGGCGGCGAGCGGCTGGTATGGGGGACCGGCGACGGCTCGGGCCTGGTGACGATCGACACCCCGTTCGGGAGGGTCGGGGGGCTGATCTGCTGGGAGAACTACATGCCCCTCGCCCGGGCGGCGCTGTACGCCGACGGCGTCGACGTCTACGTCGCCCCGACGTGGGACAACAGCGACACCTGGGTCCCGACGCTGCGCCACATCGCGCGCGAAGGCCGGCTCCACGTGATCGGCACGAACAGCTTCCTCCGGGGCAGCGACGTACCCGCCGCCGACCACGGCGCCGAAGGGGTCTACGGCGGCACCGACGACTGGATGAGCCGCGGCAACGCGGCCATCGTCGGGCCCGACGGCGCTCTCCTCGCCGGGCCGCTCGTCGGCGAGGCCGGCACCCTCTACGCCACCGTCGACGCCGCCGCCGCCCGGGCCGGCCGCCAGCAGTTCGACCCGGTGGGCCACTACGCCCGCGCCGACGTGCTGCGCCTCACCGTCGACCGGCGGCCCACGCCCTTCGCCGACCGCGTGCCTCCGGGGCCGGTTCTGAGCGAGCCCGTGGCACGCCCGCTGGCCGGAGCGGCGGACGGCTCCGGTCCCGTGCCGGCCGCCGAGCGATGAGGCCGGCCGGCGGAGGGGCCGGCGAACCGCCGCCCTCCCCCGCCGGCCTCCCGGGTGCCGCCACGGACCACCGCCGGGTGGGTGGCGCCCACGCCGGCAGGGGCGGGCCCTCAGCCCGCCGGAGCCCCGCAGCGCCAGGTCGGGTCCAGCCCCGCCCATCCCGGGCATGCCGGCCCGGGGGTGGCCGCGGCGGCGGGCGGCGCCGCCGGCCGGGCGGGCGCCGTCGCCGGTCGCTGCGCCGCGCCCGGCCCCGGCGGAGCCGGTCCCGAGGGCGACGGCCCCGGTGCCGCCCCGGCGGCGACGAGCGCGCCCAGGGCGAGCGCCAGGGCGGCCGTGACCCGGCGCGCCCTCGGTGGCGCCCCGCACCGGACGACCACCGTCCGGCGCCCGCCCACCCCGCCCGGCGGGGCCACGGCCGCCCGCCGGCCGGTCGCACCGACGCCCGCCGCCGCACCGAGGGACGCGGCCGGCACCGCCCACAGCCGCTCGGCAGCCCCCGGCGGCACCGCCGCTGCGCCGGTCCGCCCCCGGGCCCACGCCGCGCCCGCCCGCCGCCCTTGCCGCGTCCGTCGCTCGAGTGCCCGCTGCACCTCGGCCACCTCCTGCAACGAATCCTCGTCCTGCGCGGGGGTATGATGCCTGGGATTATGTTGACTGTCAAGGGCCCCGGGGGCCCCGGGGACGACGGCGGCGACGTGGTGGCCGGGCGACCGGGACCATCCCGCTTCGACGCCGTGGCCCGGTCATGGCTGGCGGCGCTGCCCACCGCCGGCACTCGGGACGCCTACCGGCGCGACCTCCGGGCCTTCGCCGGGTGGTGCGCGGCGGGAGGGGCCGACCCCCTCGATGCGGCTCCCGCCGATGTCGCCCGCTACCGCGACGAGTGCGGGTCGGGAGGGTCGGCCCCGGCCACGGTCGCCCGCCGCCTGTCGGCCGTGTCGTCGTTCTACCGCCACGCCGCCGGCGCCGACGCGGTCGCCTCCAACCCGGCCGCCGGGGTGGCCCGCCCCCTGCGCCGCCAGGCCTCGGCCGGCCCGCTCGACGATCGCGAGGTCGAGGCGCTGCTGGGCGCGGCGGCGGTGGTGGGGACCAAGGCGGCCGTGCTGGTCTGCCTGCTCGTGCTGGACGGCCTGAAGCTGGGTGAGGCGCTGGCCCTCGACGTCGCCGGCCTGACCGGGTCGGCTCCGGCCATGACGGCGACCGTGGGCTGCCGGGGAGCGTGCCGCTCGGTGGGCCTCGACGCCCGCACCGCCGAAGCGGTCGCCCGCCACCTCGGCGACCGCCGGGCCGGGCCCCTCCTGGCGGGAGGGAGCCCCACCGGCCCGGGCGACCGGCGCCTGACCCGCTTCGGCGCCGACTTCGTCGTCAAGCGGGCGGCCGAGCGGGCCGGCCTGCGCCGGCCGGTGTCGGCCAACGTCCTGCGCCGCACCTACGTCGCCCGGGCCCACCGGGACGGCGTGCCCCTCGACGACATCCGCCGCCAGGTCGGTCACCGCGAGCGGCGCGACACCCGCCGGCTGCTCGGCTGAGGGCCCGGGCCGGCGAGCGCCTTCACGACGCCCGGTGCGCCGCGCCGGGGGCGGCCGCTCCCCCGCCCGGCCCGGGGGCACGGCCGCCGGCCTCGCCGGCCCGCTCCCCGCGACCGCCCGGGCGGCGAGCGCGCCGCTCGGCGTCGGCGGCCCGGGCCCGCCACCGCTCGACCTCCTTCCGCAGCACGGCGACCTCGCGCTCGAGGGAGAGGATCCGCCGCACCCCCTCCAGGCTCACGCCGGCGGCGGTGAGCTCGCCGATGCGGCGGAGGCGGTCCATGTCCGCCTCGCTGTACCGGCGCTTCCCGCCCTGGCTGCGCGCCGGGTCGAGGAGGCCCTTGCGCTCGTAGAGGCGGAGGGTCTGGGGGTGCAGGCCGGCCAGGTCGGCCGCCACCGAGATGACGTAGACGGCCACGTCGGGCCGGGGCGGCGGCGCGCCGGCCGGTACGGGCCGCTCGTGCGCAGTCGACGACTCCGCCGTCATGCCCCTCCTTGTTGCTCGGCCGGGGAATAAAGCTGCGTGCGCCGTTGTCAACTACGGAGCGCACGGGGGAATTCCCCGGCGGAAACGACCGCAGAGCGACCACGAGACCAAGGGGAGGTCACCCATGCTGATGCGTTCTGATCCGTTCCGCGAGCTCGACCGCCTGGCCCAGCAGGTGTTCGGCAGCGGCCACCGGACCCTGGCCATGCCCCTCGACGCCTACCGGCAGGGCGACCGGTTCGTCCTGCACGTCGACGTCCCCGGCGTGGACCCGTCGAGCATCGACCTGACCGTCGAGAAGAACGTCCTGACCGTATCGGCCGAGCGCCGCTGGCAGCCGGCCGACGACGTCGAGGTCGTCGCCTCCGAGCGGCCCCAGGGCACCTTCAGCCGCCAGCTGTTCCTGGGCGAGGGGCTGGACACCGACCGCATCGAGGCCGGCTACGACGCCGGCGTGCTGACCATCACCGTGCCGGTGGCCGAGCAGGCCCGGGCCCGCAAGGTGGAGATCGCGACCGGCGGCGGCCACGCCGGCGCCATCGAGGCCGAGGCCACCGCGGCCTGACCCGCCGCCGGCGGACCCGTGCCGGGCCTCCCACGGCCGCCCGGCACGGGCCCGGGGCGCCCGGACCGCAGGGCGGCCGGGTCCGCCGCGCCGGCCGGTTCGGGCGCCGCTCTCCCGGCTCGGAGCCAGGCTCTACGATGTCGCCAGGGGTCTGGTCGACCGGCATCCGAAGCGGCCGCCCCTCCTAGGGACCCGGCCCGGCCAGGGCGGTCCGGCGACGGGAGACCACGATGCGCCGAGCACTCGCCGAGGCGAAGGCACGGACGATCCTCACCTACGACGAGCTGTGGCTGCGCTGCTTCGGCCTGGGCGGGTCGGCCACCGTGCAGGACCTGCGGTCCTACCTCGGCGGCGACGGGACGCTGTCGCGGGAGGACGTCAACGTCCTGGTCCAGGCGTTCAACGAGCACTTCCTCGACCTGGGGATGGGCATGCCCGTGAAGTACCTCGACCCCTGACCTCCGGAACGGGTGAGCGCCGGCTCGGGCGGGAAGGCCCGGTAGGCGGCCCGGGGACTGACCATCGCGGTCCGGGGCGGCAATCCCCCCCTACCCGCCGCCGGCGACGAGCGTCGTAGGGTCGCGCCGTGCCCTGCCCCGCCATCGGCGCCCTGCACCGCCTGGCGCCGCCGGGCCGGTGGTGCGGCCCCGGTTCCCCACCCCGCTCCAGCAGGAGCTGAGCGCATGAGCGACGCCGGCGACGTCACGCTGGTCCTCGACGGGCACGAGGTGACGATCTCCAACCCCGGGAAGGTCTTCTTCGCCGAGCGGGGCGAGACCAAGCTGGATCTGGTCGAGTTCTACCGGGCGGTCGGCGGCCCCCTCCTCGCCGCCATGGGGGGACGGCCCGTGCTGCTCCAGCGCTTCCCGGAGGGCGCCGGCGGCAGCTCGTTCTTCCAGAAGCGGGTCCCGTCGGCCCGGCCGGCGTGGCTGCGGACGGCCGACGTGAGCACGCCCAACGGGACCCACTCCGACGCCCTGGTCGCCGCCGACCTGGCCCACGTGGCCTGGGCCGTCAACATCGGCTGCCTGGGCTTCCACGTCTGGCCCACCCGGGCCGGCGCGCCCGAGGTGGCCGACGAGCTGCGCATCGACCTCGACCCCACCCCGGGCGTCGACTTCCCCCAGGTCCGGGACGCGGCCCCGGAGGTGCGCGACCTGCTGGGCGAGCTGGGGCTGGTCGGGTGGCCCAAGACCACCGGCAACCGGGGCATCCACGTCTACCTGCGCCTGGAGCCCCGCTGGGACAGCTACCGGGTGCGGGCGGCCGCGGTGGCCCTGGCGCGTGAGCTGGAGCGGCGCCGGCCCGACCTGGTCACCGCCGCCTGGTGGAAGGAGGAGCGGGGCCGGCGGGTCTTCGTGGACTTCAACCAGAACGCCCCCCACAAGACGGTCTTCGGGGCCTGGTGCGTGCGGGCCCGGCCGGGCGGCCAGGTGTCGACGCCGTTCGCCTGGGACGAGCTGGACGCCGCCTTCCATCCCGACCGGCTCACCATGCCCGTGGTGGCCGAGCGGGTGGCCCGGGACGGGGACCCGTGGGCCGGGATGTACGAGCGGCCCCAGGCCATCGACCCGCTGCTGGCCATGTACGACCGGGACCTGGCGGCCGGGCTCATGGACGCCCCGTGGCCGCCGGTGTACCCCAAGCAGCCCAACGAGCCGCCCCGGGTCGCCCCCAGCCGGGCCCGCAAGGGAAGGTGAGCGCCGAAGGGTCGGATGGTCACGCCAGCGTGGCGGCGGCGATGGGGACGTCGAACGCCTCGCACCACACCAGCACCGTCCACTCCCCCGCCCCCACGTCCGTCCCCAGCGGCACCGGGTAGAACTGGGTGCCCTTGTTGCCGCGCAGGTCGCCCAGGCCCACCCCGCCACCGGGCTCCTCCCGCCCGGCGCCGGGCACGACGTACCGGTCGTAGTCGGGACCGGGCTGGATGTCGATGCCCTCGAGCCCCACGACGTAGGTCCCGTCCGGCTGGCGGTAGAGCACGGCGGTGCCGCTGGCCCGGTGGTCGATGCCGGCGATGGCGGACGACCGCAGGGCGACCGGCTGGGCCGGCGCCGCCGGCGGAGCCGCCGGCTCGGCGGGCTCGGGCCCGGTGGCGGCGACCGCCGGTGGGGTGGTGGTGGCGGTGGTCGTCGCCGGCGAGGCGACCAGCGTCTCGACCACCGTCGTGTCGTCGTAGGCCGGGAGGACCACCACGGCGGCGACGGCGACCGCCGCCGCCCCGAACACGGCCAGACGCAGGGCCGGCCACGGCGTGAAGCGGACGAGCACGATGCGCCCCACCGCCCACGCCAGCGCGGCGCCGGCCATCAACGTCAACGCCTTCCGACTCCCCAAGGCGCTGGTGGCGGCGGCCGTCTCGGTGGCGAGGAAGGCGGCCAGCACGGCGCCCAGGACGACCTCGGGCGCCAGCTCCCACCAGCGCAGTCCCCACGGCAGCCTCATGCTCGTTCCGTCCTCCCCCACCCCGGCGCGTTACAGCGGTGATCCACCAGGCCCTCACGGACGCCCGCCGGCCCCTGGCGACCGGCGAGCGATGAGGATCGCCGGCGGCCGCTCCCTGCCGCCGAAGGCGGCCAGCTCGGCTCGGGACCTCGGTTCCGAGCCGATCCTCATCACGGGGGCGGCAGGTGGGCGTCCAGCCACTGGCCGAGGGCGAGGGCCGACAGCGCCCCGGCCCGGCGGTCGGTGAGCCGCCCCCGCTCGAAGAGCATCAGGGTCGGGACGCTGTGGACGGCGTAGCGGGCCGCCACCTGCGGCGACCGGTCCACGTCGACCTTCACCACCTTGATGCCGCCGGCCCGCTCGCGCGCCAGGCCCTCGAGCACGGGCGCCACCATCCGGCACGGGGCGCACCACGCCGCCCACAGGTCGACCACGACCGGTACCGGTGCGTCGACGGCGGCGTCGAAGGTGGCGTCGTCGGCGTCCACCAGCCACGGCAGGAAGCTCCGGCACGCCGCGCAGCGGGGCCGACCGGTGGAGACGGCCGGCAGCCGGTTCCTGCGGCCGCACGAGGGGCAGGCGACGATGGCCGCCACGCCGCCGCCCCTCAGCGGGCGACGGCCGGGTCGCCGGGCGCCGGCGCCGCCTCCCGGTGGTCGTCCACGGCCACGACGCTACGCCGGGCCGGCCCGTACGGCAGGCGGCGCCCGGGGGCGGCATCGGCGTTGGGCGGTGCGGGTATGACGACGCCAGGACGCGAGCAAGGGAGGAGCACATGTTGGCCAAGCTCCGCAGGGACCAGCGCCGGCGAGACGACGGCGCCGGCCGCCACCGCCCCCGCCTCCGTCGGGGGCCCGAGCGGGCCCCGGCGCCGTCCCGGCGCCGCCTGGGACCGGTGCCGTCGGCGTCGGCCCTCGTCGCCGCCGGTGCCGCCGTCGAGTACCTGCTCGACCCCCAGCAGGGCCGCGGCCGGCGGGCCCGGCTGGTGGACCAGGCCCGGGCCGCCGTGCGCCGCCGCCGGCGCGACGCGGAGCGCGCCGCCCGCTACGCCGAGGGCCGGCTGGAGGGGGCGGCGGCCAGGGCGCAGGGCGCGGGCGCGTTCACCCCGGCCGACGACCGCTCGGTGGCGACCAAGCTCAAGGAGGTGCTGGCCGCCGCCGAGCTCGACACGACCGACGTCACCGTCGACGTCGTGGCCGGGGTGGCGACGCTGCGCGGGCAGGTGAAGAGGCCCGACCACGTCGACGAGCTGATCAGGGCGTGCGGCGAGGTGAACGGCGTGGAGCGGGTGGAGAGCTACCTGCACCTCCCGGGGACCCCGGCGCCCAACAAGGCGCGGTCCCGGCAGGCCGGCGGCTCCGGCGCCGGTGCCGGCGACGTGGTCCACCACGGCGCCTGACAGCGGCGTGCTCGACGAGCGGCTGGCGTTCCTCCACCAGGAGCGCGAGGCCGGCGGCGAGGAGATGACCCTCCTCAAGCTCGTCCGCCGGTCCTGACCGTGGACGCCCCGGCCCCCGGGCCGGCCCCCACGGTGAGGTCGCCGCCCACCCGGACGCACTCCACCAACCGCTCGCCGCGGTGGACCACGGCGCCGGGCCACACCACCGAGCGGACCACCTCGCCCTCGACGCGCGCCCCCTCCCCCACCACGCTGCGCCCGCCGGAGGCGGCAAGGTTGGCGGCCAGGTAGTCGGGCGGCGTGCCGCAGTCGAAGAACGGCCCCCGGGCGGGGACCAGCTCCAGGCCGCCCTGGTCGGCGAGCCGGCGCCACGACGCCTCGTAGAGCCCGGCCGGGGCGGCGGGCAGCCCCCGCACCTCGGCCCAGGGCATGAGGGCGGCGCCGCAGTGGCGCCAGGGCCCGAAGTCCCCCCGGGCGGGGTCACGCACCACCAGCAGGCGCGCCCGGCAGCCGTCCCACCCCTCGACCAGGCGGCCCAGGTCGAAGCGGTGCCAGGCGTCGGCGTTGGCCACGACCGTGGCCCGCCCGTCGATCCAGCCCCGCAGCCGCCCCAGCGCGCCGGCCGTCCCGAGGGCGACGGGCTCCTCCACCGACAGGTGGGCCCGCCCGCCGACGTGGCGCTCCACCAGCGCCCGCCCGGCGTGCACGTTGACGGCCACGTGGGCGGTCAGGGGGCGCACCCGGTCCAGGGCCAGGTCGACCAGCGCCACGTTGCCCACCGGGCACAGCGCCTTGGGCAGCACGTCGGTGAGGGGCCGCAGCCGGCTGCCGGCGCCGGCGGCGAGCACGACGGCCGCCAGGTCGCCGCTCACCGCCGTCCGGCTCAGCCCCGCCCGCCGGGGGCCGCCGGCGGCACCACGCCGATGCCCTCCACGATGGTGAAGAAGGCCCGGGCGAACGGCGACGACGACGTGCGCCGGCGCACGTCGTCCCAGTCCACCTGCTCGCGCACCGCCCGGGCCGTGTCGATCATGCCCTCGTAGTCGAGGTGGTGCTCGGTGAACGACAGCAGCTGGGTCACCAGGACGTCCTCGAGGGGCAGCACGGGCATGGTGACGGCCATCACCTGCACGTCGTCGGCCCGGGCCAGGACCTCGGGGGTGATCTCCACGCCCGAGGGGTGGAAGATCACGTCGACCGTCACGTCGCCGTCGTGGGCCTTGGTGAGCCACTCCTCGGGCGGCTCCTCGTGCTTCATCCCCGCCTGCTCGAGGGCGGCGACGGCGCGGTCCACGTCGGCGGGGGCGACCACCACGTCGACGTCGGGGTCGCTCACCGGGCCGCCGCGCGCCCAGCACGCCAGGCTGCCGGCCACGGCGAAGGGGACCCCGGCGTCGCGCAGGGCGGCCACCGCCCGCTTCAGGGTGGCCACCACCCGGGCCCGGCGGTCGTCGTCGATCGGCACCGGCGGCCCTCTGCTCACCGGGTGGCGGCGGCGCCGTCGGCGCAGGCCGCCTCGCCGGCCGGCGAGAGGCAGTAGACGGCGTAGGGCCGGCGCAGCACCGGCAGGGCCACGTTGCGGGCCGGGGTGCCGCCGTCGG
>JBKHXC010000350.1:0-5358 GCA_046566225.1 Acidimicrobiia bacterium | reverse complement strand
CCGCCGCCATGGGCGGTCCCCCCGCCCCGGGCCACCAGGATGAGCTGGACGCCGGCGCCGGCCAGCAGCTCCAGGGCCCGGGCCACCTCGGCGGGGGCGTGGGGACCGCCCATGGCGGCGGCCGCCTCCACCACCTCGACCGGCGCCGGCGAGCGGTCGAGCACGGCCAGGACGTCGGCCCGCCCGGCGCCCGACGGCGAGCTCACCAGGCCGAGGCGACGAACGGCGGCGGGCAGCTCGAGGCGCGCCTGGGCGGCCAGGACGCCGGCGGCGTCGAGCTCCGCCACCACCTTGTCCCGGGCCAGCACGGCGGCGCCCACCGAGGCCCGGGGATCGATGCCCTCGGCCACCAGGCGCAGGCGCCCGAAGGCGGGGTTGGGATCGAGGCGCCCCCACACCGCCACCTCCAAGCCGTCGGCCAGCTCCAGGCCCACCGACGCCAGCACGGCGACCATGTCGGCGGCGGTGCGACGAAAGGCGCCGACCGGCAGGGTGGCCCGCACCTTGTCGGCGGCGTCGTCGGCGTATTCGACCAGCTCGAAGCTGCAGAACCGGGGGGTGTTGCGCAGGCCGGTGACCACGCCGGTCACCCACACGCGGCCGAGGGCGGCCCGCTCCAGGGCGCGGCCGATCTCGTCGTGCAGCTGGCTCACCGAGTACAGGCCCACCTCGGGGGCGGCGAACGAGGACGAGCTGGCAGGGGTGGTCATCGGCGTTGGCCCTTTCTCCGCCGTCGGCGCGTCGACCGTAGGTGGGGGGTGTGACATCAACGGGGCGGCGTCGGCGCCGTCGAGGTACGCGGCAACGTGGTCCTGCGCCGTCAGCGGTCGGGGTGCTCCAGCCAGCGCTCGACGTCGTCCACCCACGGGTCGTGGCGAGCGGTGGCGTAGGGGGCGAGGCGCTCGGCCAGGGGCGGGCGGGGCCGGAACCAGCGCAGGCGGGCCAGGAGGAGCGACGCCACCGCCCACACCACCACGAACATGCCGGCCAGCGCCGCCGCCCTCACCGGCCGGCCTCCCCCATCACGACTCGGGCCCGTCGGTGGTGGCCAGGTGGAGCTCGGTGGCCAACGGGGCCACGATCCAGCGCCGGATGGTCTCGGCGTCGGCGACCTGCCCCCGCTCCTCCAGCAGGTTGGCCATCGACGCCGCCTCGGCGATGGCCTCCTCCAGGGCCGGGCGGCTCACCGCCACCCGCTCGGCCGGCGCCGCGTCGCTCATCGCCCCGCCGCCGGCGGGAGACGATGCCATCGGGGCTGGGGTGCGAGGGCCGGCGTCACGGCCGCAGTCTGCCAAGGCGACGCCGCTCGGGGAAGGTCCACGCTCCCCCACCCCTACGGCCCCAGGTCGAGCACGACCGGCGCCGGCATCTCGACCTCGACGGCCTCCACGTGGGCGTCGGCGGTGAACGGGTCGTAGGGGACGACGGCCCAGCGGTCGGGGGCCAGGGCGGCGCCGGCCGGCCCGAAGGTGGCCAGAGGGTCGAGGTCCAAGGCGTCGCACAGCCGCCGGGCGTCGTCGAGCTCGACCACGTCGAGGCGCCCGGCCACCACATCGGCGGCCCATTGCGGCGCCAAGCCGAGATTGGTCGCAACCGTGGCCAGGTCGTCGCCGGTCTCGGCCACCAGGGCCACCAGCTCGGCCACCACCGGCGCGGCGGGCAGCGTGGGGGCGGGGGCGGCGGCCAGGTCCCGCTCGCACCCGCTGAGGTGGTCGGCCCACGCCTCCAGCTGGGCGTGGCGGGTGGCCACCGCCCGCACCAGCTCGGCCACCTCCGCGGGGTCCAGAGCCTCCACCTCGACGACCAGCTCGTCGGCCCGCAGGAATCCGCCCACGTCGACCATCATCTGGGCGGCGGTGGTGGGCGGCGGGGGGACCACCCCGGAGTCGACGAGCGGCGGCTCGGGTGACCCGAACAACTCGGCCGGGTCGACCTCCAGGGCGGCGCACATGGCCGCCACGCGCGCCGGGTCCACCTCGGCCACGTCGCCGGCCAGCACCGCCCGCACCCACGCCTCGTCCACCCCGAGCCCGCTCGCCACCGTCGCCAGGTCGTCGCCGCTGTCGGCCACCAGGTCGGCCACCAAGCCGGCCACCGCCGCGGGCGTGACCGCTTCCGGGGGAGGCGGTCGGGCCCGGGCCCGCTCGCGGGCGGCCACGTCCTCGCTCCACCGCCACAGCTCGTCGCGGCGCTCCCCCAGGGCCTGCACCACCTCGCACAGCGCCCGGCGGTCGCCGGCGGCCACGTAGGAGCCCAGGGCCTCGTCAATGGGGGCGGGGGCGGTGGCCAGGTCGGCGGGTCGGTGCAGGGACACCCCGGCCGCCACCGCCGCGGTGGCCATGGCCTCGCCCGGCGCCACCCCGGCGGCGCGGCGGGCCTCGTAGCCGGCCACCAGCTCGGGATGGATCGTGCGCAGGTGCCCCTCGGCGTAGGCGAGGGCCGCTGCCGCGTTGGGATCGCCCTCCGCATGGGGGAGGGCGGCCAGCCACCCCCGCACCGTGTCGGCGGGGTCGGCCGAGAAGCGCATCTCGAACAGAGCGGGGTCGACGTGGCGGAACGGGGGCGGGGGCAGGAAGGCGGCGTAGCGCCGGCGGGCCTCCCACACGTCGAGGACGGGCGGGGCGGCGGTGCGGTCCTGGATGTCGCTCACGGCGTCCTCCGGGGATCGGGGGCCAGCGGGCCGGGCGGAGTGGTGGAGGGCACGGTCGGCGTCACACCAAGAGGCGGGCGTCGGTGTCGCACAGGGGGATCTCGGCGGGGGCGACGACGTGCTGGGTGACCGAGGTGTGGGCCGGCCCCACCTTCCACAGGGCCCGGCCCCGGGCCAGGCGGGACAGGAGGGCGGCCTCGGTGGCGGTGAGGTCGAGCAGGGCCGTAGCCTCGGCCACCTGATCGCTGGCCTGGCGGAACACCACCCGGATGTCGGTGTCGCCGAGGAGGCCCATGGCCACCTTGGCCGCCGAGGTGCCGTCGTCGGCCTGGGCCCGCAGGTCGGCGATGCGATGGGCCACGGCCACGTTGGCCACCCCGTAGGAGCGGGAGAGCTTGTAGCAGCTCTGCAGGTACTTGGCCGTGCGCTCCGAGCCCAGCAGGGCCCAGCACTCCTCGAGCACCTGGTAGCGGCGGGGCACGCTCGCCCCCTCGGGGGCGGCCAGCAGGGCCTGGAGCCAGGCGGTGGCGGCGATCATGACCAGGGTCAAGGCGTCGGGGTCGTGGTGGACGGCGGACAGGTCGAGCACCACGCCTCGTCCCGACCAGTCCACCGAGGCGGTGGTGGGCCCGTCGAACATGCCGGCCAGGTCGCGGTCGAGCAGCTTGCCGAGGGCGAAGCGGGCGGCGTCGACCGAGCGGGCCAGCTCGGCGGGAGAGCTGCGGGCCCGGGCCGCCATGTCGGGGGACGGCTGGTCGAGCAGGCGGGCCACGTCGTGCAGGGTCGGGTCGGGGCGGGGCCGGGCCGACACCTCGGCCACCGCCCACCCCACCGCCGCGTCCTCCACCGGGGACAGCTCCCGGCGCAGCACGGCGGCCACCAGGGCAGCCACCAGGGCGGCGCGATGGGCCACCAGCTCGCCGGGGTGGGACCAGGCGGCGGCCGGGCCGGCGTCGAGGGGGTTGAGGCGGGTGGGCCCGCCCCGGTAGAGGCGGAGGACCTCCAGGCCCAGGGCGTCGGCCAGGGGCCGGTACTCGCCCTTGGGGTCGACGATGGCCGCCCACCGGGGCCCGCCCCCGGGCGAGCGCAGGACGCCGAGGGTGCGGTAGAGGAAGGTCTTGACGAAGCAGCTCTTGCCCGACCCCACCTGGCCGAGCACCACCAGGTTGGGGGCGGAGATCACTCCCCGGGTGTAGAGCTCGGACACGTCGAGGCAGAAGGCGGCGCCCCCGGCCAGGTGGTCGGTGCCCAAGTAGATGCCGCGGCCGCCCAGGCCCTCCCCCGCCTGGAAGGGGTAGACGCAGGCGAGCTGGGCGGTGATGGCCCGGTGGCGCGCCAGGCGCAGCCCGGGCGGGCACACGGCCGCGGTGGCGCGGCGCCACCGGCGGGAATGCGACAGCGGTGGCGCAAGGATGGCCGCCGTCATCCGGCCACCAGCCGGGGGGCCAGGCCGTAGGCGAGGGGGAGGCAGGCGGCCGCCCCCTGGTCGTGGCGGCGGTCGAGGGGGCGAAGCTCGATGCCGCAGGCGGCGGCAGCCTGGACGACATCGGCGCAGGCGCGCTCGAGGGCCTCGGCGTCGGGGGCGCACACGTCGACCACCCCGGCATAGGCCAGCTCGGCGAAGCCGGCCACCAGCTCCTCCTCCCGCTCCTCCACCGCGGCGGAGGCCCGGCGGTGGTGGGCGCCGACGCGAAAGCCGCTGCGGCGGCGCTGGTCGACGTCGGCCTCCAGACGGGCGGCCTGGCGGGCGATGGCCCGCTGGCTGGCCCGGGGCGGCACCGGGGTGTAGGACACGGCGATGGTGCGCACGCCGCCGGCGTAGAGCAGAAGGTCGGCCATCCAGGTGGGGCCCACCTCGGCCCGGGGCCACTCGGTGAGCGCGAAGGCCCGGTGCAAGGAGCCGTCCACCTCCCACCAGCGCCGTCCGGCGGTGGCGCACAGGGGCCCGGCGCTCGCCGGCGCCACCACCCCGGCCCGTTCCCCCAGGCTGCGCGCCCGCCGGTCCAGGGTGGCCAGGGCGGTGGGGTCGAGGCGCACCCGCAGGGCCCGGGCCAGCTCGGCGGGGTTGAGCGGTTCGGACACCGACAGGCCGGCCGCCTCCAGGCGCCGGGCCAGGCGGCGCACCTCCTCGGCCAGCACCTCGGTGGCGGCCGCGGCGCGGTCGCCGTCGTGGCGGGCCTCGACGCGCACGCGCTTCGTCGACACCACCACGGTGATCAGCACCTCGTGGCGGGTGGCCACCGGGGCGGCCGAGCGGAGCAGCTGGCGGTAGGAGGCGACGGCGGGGTCGGTGGGGTCGTCGAGGGCGTGCTCGGCCAGGTAGGCGTGGGTGTCCTCCATGCCGGCCGGCGCCGCCCACTCGCTCCAGCGCACCTCCACCACCGCGGCGGCTTCCCGGCAGAACGCCCCCAAGGCGTCGCCCCACAGGGCCAGCAGGGCGTCCTGGTCGGCCCGCTCCACCAGGGCGAACTGGCGCCCGGCCACCCGCAGGGTGGCGGCCAGCGTCCCCGCCACCCGGTCGGCCACCACCGCCATCTCCGCCCCGCCCGGGCCGGGCACGGCCGTCACCACCTGGGCGTCGAGGGGTGGCGGGAGGGGCGGCGTGGCCGGGGCCGGGCCGGACAGGGTGGGCAGGGGGGCGAACCAGGTGCGGGCCCGGCGCTGGGCCGCCCAGCGCAGGGCGTGGGGCGTCCACTCCACCAGGGGAC
>JBKHXC010000349.1:0-4449 GCA_046566225.1 Acidimicrobiia bacterium | reverse complement strand
AGACCGGCGTCGCCTCTTTACTCACGTAGTTCACTCGCAGTCCCTAGGGGCGTTGCCCGGCGCGAGAATGGCGCCCTCATGGCCGGCAAGTACCTGATCCGCACCTTCGGGTGCCAGATGAACGAGCACGACTCCGAGCGCATCGCCGGGCTGCTCGAGGCCGACGGCATGCAGGCCACCACCGACGTCGACGAGGCCGACGTGGTCGTGCTCAACACGTGCTGCATCCGCGAGAACGCCGACAACAAGCTCTACGGCAACCTCGGCCACCTGAAGGCGGCCAAGGAGCGCCGCCCCGGCCTGCAGATCGCCGTCGCCGGGTGCCTGGCCCAGAAGGACCGGGGCCTGATCCAGCAGCGGGCGCCCCACGCTGACGTGGTGTTCGGCACCCACAACGTGGGCTCGGCCGCCGCCCTGCTGGAGCGGGCCCGGCGGGAGGGGCCGGTCATGGAGGTCCTCGAGGAGTCGGGCGCCTTCCCGTCGGCGCTGCCGGCCCGGCGCGACGAGCCCTGGGCGGCGTGGGTCACCATCCAGATCGGCTGCGACAACGCCTGCGCCTTCTGCATCGTCCCCGCCGTGCGGGGCCGGGAGATCAGCCGCCCGGCCGCCGAGGTGGTGGCCGAGGTCGAGCGGCTGGCGGCGGCGGGGACGGTCGAGGTCACCCTGCTGGGCCAGAACGTCAACTCCTACGGGCGCGACCTGACCTCGCGCCGGCCCCTGTTCGCCTCCCTGCTCCACGCCGTGGGCGGCGTCGAGGGGATGCGGCGGGTGCGGTGGACCAGCCCCCACCCCAAGGACCTGCGCCCGGACACGATCGACGCCATGGCCACCGTGCCGGCGGTGTGCGAGCACCTGCACCTGCCCCTGCAGTCGGGCAGCGACCGCGTGCTGGCCGCCATGCACCGGGGCTACACGGCCGAGCGCTACCTGCGCCGGCTGGCCGACGCCCGGGCCTCCGTGCCCGACCTGGCGGTGACCACCGACGTCATCGTGGGGTTCCCGGGCGAGACCGACGACGACTTCGCCGCCACCCTGGCCGTGGTCGCCGAGGCCGGGTACGACAGCGCCTACACCTTCGTGTTCTCGCCCCGGCCGGGCACCCGGGCGGCGGCCATGACCGACCGCTTCGTCCCTCCCGAGGTGGTGGCCGAGCGCTTCGAGCGGCTCCGGGTGGTGGTGGAGCGCTCGGCCCTGGCCCGCCACCGGGAGCGGGTGGGACGGGTCGAGGAGGTCCTGGTGGAGGGGCCCAGCCGCAAGGACCCGTCCCGGCTCACCGGGCGCACCCGCCAGAACAAGCTCGTGCACTTCGCCGGCGAGCCCCTGGCCCCCGGCACCTTCGCCGACGTGCGGGTGACCGGCGCCGCGCCCCACCACCTGCGGGGCGAGCTGGTGGCCGTCACCGCCCGGCCCCGCCACCGCACCCGCATCCCCGTCGCCGCCGGGTGACCGGCGGCCCCGGGCCGCACCTCGCCCTGGTGGGGCCGACGGCGTCGGGCAAGTCGGCGGTGGCCGCCGAGGTGGCCCGCCGCCGGCCCGACGTCGAGCTGGTCTCGGTCGACTCCATGCAGGTGTACCGGGGCATGGACATCGGCACGGCCAAGCCCACGCCCGCCGAGCGGGCCGAGGTCCCCGTCCACCTCGTCGACCTGGCCGAACCGTCCGAGGACTTCTCGGTGGTGCAGTTCCAGGCCGCCGCCCGCCGGGCCCTGGGCGGCATCGAGGGGCGGGGCCACCGGGCCCTGCTCGTCGGCGGCACCGGGCTGTACCTGCGGGCCGTGGTGGACGGTCTCGAGGTCCCGCCCCGGTGGCCCGGCGTGCGGGCCGAGCTGGAGGCCGAGCCCGACACCACCGCCCTCCACCGGCGCCTGGCCGCCATCGACCCGGTGGCGGCCGGGCGCATGACGCCCACCAACCGCCGGCGGGTGGTGCGGGCCCTCGAGGTGGCGCTGGGGTCGGGGCGGCCGTTCTCCTCCTACGGCGCCGGCCTCCACGCCCACCCCCCGGCGCGCTTCCGCCTGGCCGGGGTCTGGCTGCCCCGCGCCGCCGCCGCCGAGCGCATCACCCGGCGCTTCGCCGCCATGGTCGACGCCGGGCTGGTGGCCGAGGTGGAGGCGCTGGCCGCCCGGCCCGGGGGGCTGTCCCGCACCGCCGCCCAGGCGCTGGGCTACCGGGAGGTGCTCGGCCACCTCCAGGGCCACGGCAGCCTGGAGGAGGCCCTGGACCAGGCGGTGCGCCGCACCCGGCGGTTCGCCCGCCGCCAGCGGGTGTGGTTCCGGCGGGACCCCAGGATCACCTGGTACGGCTGGGACGGGTGTCGGGAGAACCCGGTCGCCCTCGCCGCCGCCCTCCTGGGAGACTGGGGGGGACGATGACGACGCTCGCGCTCACCAAGCACCACGGTCTCGGCAACGACTTCCTCGTCCTCCTCGACCTCGACGGCCACCACCCGGTGGACGCCGCCCTGGCCCGGGCCCTGTGCGACCGCCGCCGCGGCGTCGGTGCCGACGGGGTCATCCGGGTGACGGCCGGCACCGACGGGGCGGACGTCACCATGTCGCTGCGCAACGCCGACGGCTCGCTGGCCGAGACGAGCGGCAACGGCCTCCGCTGCCTGGCCCAGGCCGTCCTCGACGCCGGCGTGGTCGCCGGCCCGGAGCTCGCCGTGGCCACCGCCGCCGGCGTGCGCCGCCTGCGCCTGGTGGGCCGCGAGGGGCCCTCCACGGTGCGGGTGAGCGTGGACATGGGCCCGGCCAAGGTGGGGCCCGACGAGCCCCAGCCCACCCCCGACCGGGGCGTGCGGGGGGTGGACATGGGCAACCCCCACCTGGTGGTGCGCGGCCCGTCGTTCACCACCGACGACGTGGTGGCCATGGGGACCCGGCTCCAGGAGCTGTACGCCGGCGGCGTCAACGTCGAGCTGGTCACCGTGGGGCCCGGGCTGGACGAGCTCACCATGCGGGTCTGGGAGCGGGGGGTCGGCGAGACCCAGGCGTGCGGCACCGGCGCCTGCGCGGCGGCGGCGGCCGTGCACGAGTGGGGCCTGGTCGGGCCCCGGGTGGTCGTCCACCAGCCGGGCGGCGACGCCGAGGTGGAGCTGCGGGCCGACACGGTGGTCCTCACCGGTCCGGCCCAGCGCATCGCCCGGGTGGAGGTGGAGGTCGGGCCGTGAGCCTCATCGAGCGCACCTTCCGGGAGAGGATCATCCTGGTGGGCGTGGCCAGGACCGCCGGCGAGGTGGACGAGGTCGAGGCCCACCTCGACGAGCTGGCCCTGCTGGTCGACACGGCCGGCGCCGACGTCGTGGGCCGGGTGGTCCAGCGCCGGGTGGCGCCCGACCCCGCCACCTACGTGGGCAAGGGCAAGGCCGAGGAGCTGCGGGACCTCTCGCTCGCCGTCGACTCCGACACCGTGGTCTTCGACGACGAGCTCAGCCCCGCCCAGCACCGCAACCTGGAGAAGATCCTGGGCCGCACCGCCATCGACCGCACGGCGGTGATCCTCGACATCTTCGCCCAGAACGCCTCCACCCTGGAGGGCAAGGCCCAGGTCGAGCTGGCCCTGCTGCGCTACCGCCTGCCCCGGCTGCGGGGCCGGGGGACGTCGCTGTCCCAGCAGGGCGCCGGCATCGGCACCCGGGGCCCGGGCGAGACGCAGCTCGAGGTCGACCGCCGCCGGCTGGTGCGGCGCATGACCAGGCTGGAGGCCGAGCTGGAGCAGCTGGGGCGCACCCGGCGCACCCAGCGGGCGGCGCGCGCCCGCAGCCGCATGCGGTCGGTGTCGCTGGTCGGCTACACCAACGCCGGCAAGTCCACCGTGCTCAACCGCCTCACCGACGCCGGGGTGCTGGTCGAGGACCGGCTGTTCGCCACCCTCGACCCCCGCACCCGCCGCCTGGACCTGCCCGGCGGCGAGCAGGTGCTGGTGTCGGACACCGTGGGGTTCGTGCGCAAGCTGCCCCACCAGCTGGTGGAGGCGTTCAAGTCCACCCTGGAGGTGGTGCGCGAGTCGGACCTGCTGGTCCACGTGGTGGACTCGTCGGCGCCCGACCCCGAGGCCCAGATCGACGCCGTGCGCGCCGTGCTCGACGAGCTCGACGCCGACCGCGTCCCCGAGCTGCTGGCGTTCAACAAGGCGGACGCCACCGACGAGGCCAAGCGCCTGTCGGCCGAGCACCCGGGCTCGGTGGCGCTGTCGGCGGTGACCGGCGACGGCGTGGGCGAGCTGCTGGACGCCGTGGGGGACCGGCTGCGGTCGGCCGCCGCCGTGGTGGAGCTGTCGGTGCCCTACGACCGGGGCGACGTGGTGGCCGCCGTCCACCGGGAGGGCGAGGTGCTGGCCGAGCGCCACGACGAGGCGGGCACCCGCATCCGGGCCCGGCTCGATCCGGCCGGCGCCGCCCGCTTCGCCGAGTTCGTGGCCGGGGAGGGGGCGTGACGCCCCCGCCTCCGC
>JBKHXC010000348.1:0-5215 GCA_046566225.1 Acidimicrobiia bacterium | reverse complement strand
GCCCCGCCGAGCTGGACGAGGTGGCCGACGAGAACCGCCGCGCCGGCCTGGAGCGCCAGGTCGAGCGGCTGGTCGCCTCCGGCGCCGTCGACGAGGCCCTGGCCGCGCTGGAGAGGTACCGGGCCGCCGACGGCTCCTCGCTGCTCCCGGTGATCGAGCTCCAGGTCAACGAGCTGCTCGGGAGGTTCGAGACGGCGCTGGCCATCGCCGAGCACGAGCAGGACCGCCTGGCCGGGAGCGGGGACAAGGAGGCGGTGGTGGAGCTGGCGTTGCACCGGGCCCGCCTGTGGGAGCGCCTGGGAGCGCTGCCGCAGGCGGCCGAGCACCTGGCCGGGCTGCTGACCGAGGTGGAGCGGTCGAGCCGGGGGCAGGCCGACGACCAGATGCGGCTGCGCCTGGTGGTGGCCCTGCTCCGCCTCGACCGCTTCGGCGCGGCGACGGCCGGCCGCGACGTGCTGGTGGGCAGGGCCGTCGAGCTCTTCGGCCGCATGGGCCGCCGGCGCCTGCTGGCCGATGTGGCCCTCCTGCGCGACCTGGGCGCCGAGCTCGGCGCCGACGCCCCGCCCGAGGTGCTCCGGCTGGTGCTGGAGGCGGGCGCCGTCGAGGACCGGGACGGCTCGCTGGCCGAGGCGCTCTCGCAGTGGGACACCGAGCTCTCCCGCAAGCGGGGCCGCGACCACGGGGTCCTCGCCGAGCTGGTCGAGCTGGACGCGGAGCCGCAGGAGGCCGGGGCGTGGCACACCTGGATCGAGCACCGCGGCGCCTCCAAGGCGGCCAGCGCCCTCGGGGTGATGGTCGGCCAGTTCGAGGGCGAGGTCACCACGGAGCTGCGGGGGTCCATCACCCGGGAGCTCCGCCAGCAGAGCGACGCCGCCCACGACTTCGGCGTCTCCGACGCCTGACGTGGGCACCGTCGGGCGGTGGGCGGCGGTGGCCGCGCTGGTCCTCGCCCCGGCGCTGGCCGGGGACCCGGCGGCGGCGGACGACCTGGTCGCCGTGGAGGGGCCCACCCGGCGGGCCCTCCCCGAGGCCCCCCGGCCCAGCTTCGGCTTCCCTGTCTCCCTGCCGCCGGCCGGGGCGGCCGCTGCCTCCATCGACGCCCAGGTCCTCGAGGTGCTCGCCGGCGACCGCCTCCTGCCCGAGGCCTCGGTGGAGGTCTCGGTGGACAGGGAGGGCCGGCGCCTCGTGCTCGCCGTGCTCGACGACCACCGCTTCGCCGAGGCCGGCGAGTACACCATCACGGCCCTGCTGGTCGCCGGCGACCACCGCCAGTCGGTGACGCTGACCCTGGTGCGCCCGGCAGCCAGGCTGTCGGCCACGGCCACCGTGGAGGTCGAGGCGTTCGACTCCCTGCCCATCGCCGGCCGCTGGCCCGGCGACGACGGTGGCGGCGTCCTGCCCCTCGGCGTCGACCGCGGCGCCCCGCTGGTCTCGCTCGCCGCCCGCCAGGTGGAGCCGGGACGAGGTCGGGTGGTGCTCAGCGCCGCCTGCGACGGGGACGCGCCGTGCCGGCTGGACGAGGCGTCGCCCGTCGTCCTGGCCGCGCCCGGCCGCCCCGACGGCGTCGTGCGCCTGGACTACGAGCTGGAGGGGTTCCCGCTGGGCACCACCACCCGCACGGTGGAGATCCGCTCCCCGCAGCTGGCGGCGCCCACCACGGTCGCCTTCGAGGTGACCCGGCGGCGCTCCCCCGTGCTGATCCCGCTGGTGGTGGTGGCCGGCGTCGCCACCGGATGGCTCGTGCGTACGGCGCTGACCGGCGCCATCGCCCGGGGCCGCCTCGCCCGCTCCCGGCGCCAGCTCGTGGAGGAGCTGGACCGCCTGCACCGCCGCTACGCCGACGAAGGCCTGCGGGCGGAGCTGGACCGGCTGAGACGGGACGCTGCCGAGGCATCCGACGAGAAGGGCCCGGAAGCCGTCCGGAAGGAGGTGTCCGAGTTGCTGAGCGCCGCCGACGACCGCCTGGCCGGTGCCCGCCGGCGCCTGGACGCGGTGGCCGCCCCCGTGGCCGGGACCTGGACGCTCCCGCCGGCCGTGGCCGAGGCCCTGCGGGACCTCCGCCAGGCCGTGATGGCGCTCGAGGACCGCCTCCGGGTGGGTGACGCGCGCGGCGCGGTGGGGCAGGCTGCCACCGCCGAGAACCTCCTGCACGCCCTCGAGGGCCGGGGGCGGTCGTGGATCGACGGCCTGGCGGCCACCCTGGCCCAGCTCGAGCGGGCGATCGCCGGCGCCCAGCCGGGTGACGGGATCGACGTGCTGAACGACACCGTAGCCAGGGCCCGGGGCCAGGCGGCCACGGCCGACGGGGACGGCCCCAGGGAGGTGCTCCGGCGTTGCCAGGCCCTCCTGGGCCACGCCGACGACGTCCTGGAGCGGGCCGTCGCCGTGGTCGAGGCCCGGGCGGCGCGCGACCAGGAGCTGGCCCGCTCCGTCCTCGCCGCGCTGCGCGCCGGCCCCGACCCCGAGGCCCGCCTGCGCCACGCCACACCCCTGCTGGCCGAGCTGCTCAGGATGCCGGCGCCCACCGCGGCCACCGGGGCCACGGTGCGGGAATCGCGGCTGCGGAGGGTGGCGGACGGCGACGCACCGGTGGGCGAGCGGGCCGACCTGGCCACGGCCGCGCTGGACCTGGGCGCCAGGGGTGCCGGCGCCCCGGCGGCGCCGTACGCGCTCTCCCTCACGCTGAGCGGCGCGGCCGAGCTGGCCCGGGCCGCCATCCTCGCCGTCCTGCTCGCCGTGGCGGCCTACGCCACCTACGGGAGCGGCTGGGTCGGGACGCTGCCCGACGTCGTCACCGTCTTCGGGTGGGCCTTCGCCCTGGACCTCTCCGTCGAGGCCGTCCAGGCCGCCTTCACCGGGGTGGACCGCGCCGGCCGCGCGGGCAGCGCGGGCGTCGGCGGGTAGCGGGCCGGCCGCCGCACAGCCGTCCGCGGCCCGGGCCGGACGACCCCGGGTCCCACTCCCGGCCCCCGGCCGTTCCTGCGGCAAGAAGTGGCGAATAGCGCCCTTCCCTGCCGCAGGAACCCACCGGGCGGGCCGCGGGCCGCCGGAGGCCGTGAACGCCTTCGCGGTGGCGATCAGGGCGCGCCGGGGGCAGCCGGCACCACCCGGGACACGCCGCCAGCCAGCGACAGGGCGTAGAGCTCGCCGGCCTGGTCCACGCCGAACGACACCAGGGCGTCGACCGTGTGCCCCAGGGCGAGCGGCTCCCCCCGGCCCGGTCCCTGCCAGGCCATGAGCTGGCCGTGGCAGAGGTCGCCGAACACGTACCAGCCCCGCAGCTCCGGCACCGCGCTCCCCCGGTACACCTGGCCGCCCACGACCGCGCACGTCTCCCGGCCGTCGCGGCGGTAGCTGTAGACGGGCTCGACGTAGCCGGCGGGGGCCGGCGGGTCGTACAGCCAGTGGCCCTCGGTCCGGTCCCACCCGTAGTTCGCCCCGCCGCCACCACCAGACCGCTCCAGGTCGATCTCCTCGAAGCAGCCGAGGCCCACGTCCCCGATCCACAGGTCGCCCGTCCCGGCGTCGAACGACAGGCGCCAGGGGTTGCGCAGGCCGTAGGCCCAGATCTCCGGGCGGGCGCCCTTTCGGCCGACGAAGGGGTTGTCCGGCGGCACGGTGTACGGACGGTCGCCGTCGGGGCGCGGGTCGATGCGGAGCACCTTCCCCAGGAGGGTCCCCAGCGACTGGCCGTTGTCCCGGGGGTCGTCCTCGCCGCCGCCGTCGCCCAGCCCGGCGTACAGCATGCCGTCGGGCCCGAAGGCGAGGGAGCCGCCGTTGTGCCACCGGTCGGGCTGCTCGACGAAGAGCACCTCGCGGCGGTCCCGGGCCGCCCCGTCGCCGACCGTCCACTCGGTCAGCCGGGTATGGCCCTCCAGGTCGGTGTGGTTGGTGTAGAGCCGCTCGCCGTCGGGTGAGAAGGCCAGGCCCAGGAGGCCCTGCTCGCTCGCGGTGCTGACCTCGCCGCCGAGGTCGACGACGGTCGTGACGGCGCCCTCCCGCAGGCGCACGAGGCGCCCCTCCTTCTGCACGAAGTAGAGGGCGTCGTCGCCCGGGCGGGTCGCCAGGCCGATGGGCTGGTCCAGCTCGGCGACCGGGGCCAGCGCCACCTCCGGGGCGCCGGCGGAGCGGGCCGCGCCGCGGGGCGGGAGTCGGGACCCGACGCCGTCGGGGCAGGCCAGGCGGCGCAGGTCGACGCCGCCGTCCCGGCGCCACGCCAGCACGCCCAGCACGACGGCCGCCACGGCCAGGACGACGATCGCTCGGCGGACCACCAGCCGGCCACCCTACGGCGCCCGCCGGCGGCTCAGCCCCCGTGCAGCCGCTCGTGCACCGCCTCGGCCACCCGGTCGGGGAGCCAGGGCAGGGCCTTCAGCGACTCCAGGGGCGCCTTCTTCACGGCGCCGATGCCGCCCAGCTCCTTGAGCAGCCGGGCCCGGCGGGTCGGGCCCAGGCCGGGGACGTCGTCGATCGCGCTCTTCGTCATCCGCTTTCCCCGGAGCTGGCGGTGGTAGGCGACGGCGAAGCGGTGGGCCTCGTCCCGCACCCGCTGGAGGAGGTAGAGGGCCTCGGACTGGCGGGGGATGCGCACCGGGTCGGCCCGGCCGGGGACGAAGACCTCCTCGAACTGCTTGGCCAAAGCGGCCACCGGGACCTCCTCCTCCAGCCCCAGCTCCTCGACCACCCGCAGGGCGACGGCCAGCTGGCCCTTGCCCCCGTCGACCAGCAGGAGCTGGGGCGGGTAGGAGAAGCGGCGGTGGCGGTCGTCGAGGGGGCGGTCGCGCTCGGCCAGCAGGGCGGTGAGCCGGCGGGTCAGCACCTCCTCCATGGCCGCGTAGTCGTCGTTGCCCTCCACGGTGCGCACCTTGAACCGGCGGTACTCGGACTTGCGGGGCATGGCGTCCTCCAGCACCACCATGGAGCCCACGTAGTCGGTGCCCTGGATGTGGCTCATGTCGAAGCACTCGATGCGCAGGGGCGCCTCGGGCAGCCCCAGCGCCTCCTGGAGCGAGCTGAGGGCCCGGGCCCGGCTGTTGTGGTCGGCCGAGCGCTTGAGCCGGTGGCGGGTGAACTCCTCGCCGGCGTTGCGGGTGACCGTCTCGTGCAGCGCCCGCTTGTCGCCCCGCTGGGGCACCCGCACCTCGACCTGGGCCGACCGCTCGGACGACAGCCACGCCTCCAGCACGTCTCGGTCCTCGGGCTCCTCGCACACGCA
>JBKHXC010000347.1:0-4815 GCA_046566225.1 Acidimicrobiia bacterium | reverse complement strand
GCCGGCTGGTTGGTGTCGTGGCGCAGGGCGGTGTCGGGGTCGAACTGGCCGCCGATGGGCGGCACGCCCTGGGCGTTGGTCCACCGGCGCATGGAGCGCACCCGGGGGATGCGGTGGCACATCGACGCCCCCAGGTAGTCGTGGTCGCCCATGGCCAGCAGGCCGCCCCGGCGGTCGTTCATCCACCGGGTGAGGGCCTCGAGCTCGGCGTCGGTGGCGGCGATGGCCGACGCGGCGGTGATGTTGGCGTCGGGGCCGGCGTCGTTGCCGGGCTTGAAGCCGAAGCACCACACCTGGTCGTAGCGGTCGAGCGCCGGGGCGCCCCCGTCCTGGGAGTCGAAGCGGAACCCCTCGTAGCGGGGCTGGTTGGGTGCCGGGCTGGCGTTGACGCCGAACGGGGCGTTGTTGCGCCGGGCCAGGTCGACCCGGAACGACGTGCAGCCCACCGTGGACGCCCGCAGGAGGCGCACCACGCGGCCCACGCCGAACGCCGAGGGGCCCTCGGTGAGGGAGATCTCGCTGTCGACGACGACGAGGACGCGCACGGTGGAGCGGCGGAAGAACGCCTCGTGCAGCTCGGCCACGGCGGGCACGAAGACGTCGGAGACGCCGCGCACGGCGGCGGCGGGCAACAGGTGGTCGGACATGGGTGAGCCTCCCGGGATCGGAACTGGCGGACCGGGCCGGGGGCGGCCGGGCGGGCGACCCGGTCGGCTGCCGCCGGCCCACCGGGGGAGAGGCCCGGCCCGCCCGGGTGATACGCCGACTTCGGCGGGGACGGCGGGAGCGGGGGGCGCCGGCGGGCTTCGCTCGGGGGCGGTAGTACCCTGGCCCCAGCCACGCCCTGCGACGAGCGCGGGCGTGGTCCGTCCGGAAAGAGAGCGACCGAGCCGCATGTCCGACCAGCCCCAGCAGGACCCCTCCGCCGCGCCGCCCGTCGAGGGCGCCATGGGAAGCTTCGACGACGAGGGGAAGTACACCCCCAAGCAGATCACCCAGGACGACCTGGGCGACATGTCGTTCGAGGACGCCATCGCCGGCACCATCGTCATGTTCGAGGTCGGCGACATCGTGAAGGGCACCGTCGTCAAGGTCGACAAGGACGAGGTCCTGCTCGACATCGGCTTCAAGTCCGAGGGCGTCATCCCGGCCCGGGAGCTGTCCATCCGCCACGACGTCGACCCGGGCGAGATCGTGTCGCTGGGCGAGGAGATCGAGGCCCTGGTCCTCCAGAAGGAGGACAAGGAGGGCCGCCTGGTCCTGTCCAAGTAGCGGGCCCAGTACGAGCGGGCGTGGGGCACCATCGAGCGCATCAAGGAGTCGGGCGGCGTGGTGTCGGGCCCCGTCATCGAGGTGGTCAAGGGCGGCCTCATCATCGACATCGGCCTGCGCGGCTTCCTGCCCGCCTCCCTGGTGGAGCTGCGCCGGGTGCGCGACCTCCAGCCCTACGTCGGCCGCAGCCTCGAGGCCAAGATCATCGAGCTCGACAAGAACCGCAACAACGTGGTGCTGTCCCGCCGGGCGTGGCTGGAGGAGACCCAGAAGGAGCAGCGGGAGGAGTTCCTGGAGAACCTCAAGCCGGGCGAGGTGCGCAAGGGCACCGTGTCGTCGGTGGTGAACTTCGGCGCCTTCGTGGACCTGGGCGGCATGGACGGCCTGGTCCACGTGTCGGAGCTGTCGTGGAAGCACGTCGACCACCCCTCGTCGGTGGTGGCGGTGGGCGACGAGATCAGCGTCCAGGTGCTGGACGTCGACCTCGACAAGGAGCGCATCAGCCTGTCCCTCAAGGCCACCCAGCAGGACCCCTGGCAGGAGTTCGCCAACGCCCACCGGGTGGGCGAGCTGGTCTACGGCCGGGTCACCAAGCTGGTGCCCTTCGGGGCCTTCGTGCAGGTGGGCGAGGGCATCGAGGGCCTGGTCCACATCTCCGAGATGGCGGCCCACCACGTCGACCTGCCCGAGCAGGTGGTCAGCCCCGGCGAGGAGCTGTGGGTCAAGATCATCGACATCGACCTCCAGCGCCGGCGCAGCAGCCTGTCCATCAAGCAGGCGGCCGAGGGCGGCGAGGTGGCGGCCGAGTACCGCGAGCACTTCGGCGAGCACGCCTACGACGAGCAGGGCAACTACATCGGCGCCATCACCTTCGAGCCCGAGACCGAGGCCCAGGCGGCCTGGGCCGACTACGCCGCCCAGCTCAGCGCCGAGGAGGACGCCGCCGCCGGCGGCGCCGGCTTCGGCGGCGCCCAGCGGGCCGAGGACGCCGCCGCCTCCGCCCAGGGCACGGCCCCCGCCGCCTCCGGCCCGGAGCCGGCCTCGGGCGAGGACGACGACTCGGCCCGGTAGCGGGCCGGGCGTGCTCGTCGTCGGGCTCACCGGCGGCATCGGGTCGGGCAAGTCCACCGTCGCCGCCCTGCTGGCCCGGCGGGGGGCGGTGACCATCGACGTCGACGTGCTGGCCCGGGCCGCCGTGGAGCCCGGCGGGCCCGCCTACCGGGAGGTGGTCGAGCGCTTCGGCACCGGCGTGGTAGCCGCCGACGGGCACCTGGACCGGGCCCGGCTGGCGTCACTGGTGTTCGCCGACCCCACCGCCCGCCGGGACCTGGAGGCCATCGTGCACCCGGCGGTGCGGGCCGGCGTGGCCCGGCGGGTGGCCGAGCTGGCGGCCGGCGGGGACGGCGACGCCGTGGTGGTGGTGGAGATCCCGCTGCTGGCCGAGTCGCCCGCCTCCCGGACCGGCCTGGCCTCGGTCGTCGTGGTCGACTGCCCCGAGGAGGTGGCCGTGGCCCGCCTGGTCGCCGCCCGGGGGATGGCGGAGGCCGACGCCCGGGCCCGCGTCGCCGCCCAGGCGTCACGGGAGGAGCGCCTGGCCCTGGCCGGGTTCGTGGTCGACAACTCGGGGACGGTGGAGGAGCTGCAGGCCGAGGTGGACCGCTGCTGGGCGTGGCTGGAGGGGCTGCGGGCGGGGACGGCGGCGGGCGGGGGCTGACGGCTCGAACGGGTGCCGTGCATCATCCGCCGGGAACAGCTCGTCGACGAAGAAGAAGGGGCGCAGCGCCGGACATCCGCTCCTGGGCCACGGCGGGCACCTGGGCGGCGGCCGTCAGGTCAGGGCCAGGTGGCAGGCAAGGAGCATCGTCCTCGCCGCCGCCGCCGCGGGCCGGGCGGAGCTGGGTTGCATCGCCTCGCCATCCCGGTCGATCAGGTCGTCGGCAGCGACGGGACTCGACGACCGGAGGGGGTTTGACGGCCCGCTCCAAAGGTCAGAGCGAATCCGATCTCAGTCATAGAGCGAGGCGCCGGCCGACACGGCCGGCGAGCGCCTTGTCCTCGGTCATCGTGGTCCTTTCCGGCTCTTCGCGTTGGACTGGGGAGAGGCGCACGTAGGGAAGGGGGATCTCGCCACGGCCGGCTGGCCCCTTCCGTGCCTTGCCGACTGTTCTTGCTGGTCAGGGGCCGGTTCCGCTGCCGGAGCTCCGGAGCGGCCACGGGGTTGGGGGCGTCAGCCCGCAGCCTCTCCCCACTTGGTCGCGTAGAGCCCCATTTCCTCGGGGAGGTGGCCGTGCCCCGCCTGGGCGGCCGGCTTCGTGGTCTACAGCTCGGGGTCGCCCACGCGCTTGCCGGCGAGGTGGACCGCTGCTGGGGGTGCTGTAGGGCTGCGGGCGGACGGGGCTGATGGAGCGCCGGTCAGGCCCGACTTTGACACCGTGATCGCGAAAGCGCAGGTGGGAGGGGGTGCGGCTTCGCTGTTTGTCCCTACATTCCCTTGATTTGCGCCGGTGAGCGGGTCAGCTGGCGGCTGCAGGTGCCCAGCTCGCCGCCTCGACGCCGAAGGCGGCGAGGATGCGGTCCTGGAGGGCGCTGTGGCGGGTGTCGCGCTCGATGGTGCGCTCGGCGACGGTGAGGGTGACCCGGCGGATGCGCCCCAGCTCCCGCAGGGAACGGCGGGGGGAGATGACCTGGTCGTCGATGTCGGGGTCGCCCACCCCGGCGGCGCGCAGGTCGGCCTCCATGAGGGCTTCGATGACGGCGGCCAGGACGCACACGGCAACGTGGGCGCGGACCCGCTCCTCGGTCCAGTGGAACACCGGGCGCAGCTCGATGAGGTCCTTGAGCACCCGGAAGCTCGATTCGACCTCGAGCAGGCGCCGGTAGGCCACGACCACCTCGGCCGGCGATGCCTGCTCGGCGGTGAGGGAAGTGGTGACCACCCAGCGGCCGGCCAGCAGCTTCTCCTCGTAGTCGAGGGCGGCCTCGTCGTAGTGGTAGAGGAAGCGCCCCTCGCCGATCTCGACGTCGAACAGCCGGGCCACGCCGGAGGCGGCCAGGATGCGCGATGCCGCCGCCGCGATCTTGGCCTTGTCCTTGAGCCGCCCGGCGCCCACCCGCAGCTCCAGGGCCCGTAGCTCGCCCGACGTGCGGGCCACCAGCTCGGCCGTGCGTGCCGTGTCGCGCCACAGGCGTTCGGCCGACATGGCCACGATGAAGCGCCGCCCGTCGTGGGCGACCTCGCACACCGCCGAGCCCGCCGACGGGCAGGGCACCCAGACGGCCTCGGGGGCAATGGAGGCGGCCAGCACGGCGGCGACGTCGGGATCGCGGTGCAGGCGGGTGGCCAGGATGTGGCCGAAGCCCTTGTCGGACAACGCCTTGACGTTGTCGGCCGAGATCAGGCCCCGGTCGGCCACCATGGTGATGGCCCCGATCCCGAAGCGGGCCTGGAGGTCGTCCAGCACCCCGGGCAGGGTGGACACGTCGGCGGTGTTGCCGGCGAAGACGTGGTGGGCGATGGGGATGCCGTCGCCGGTGACCAGCAGG